>URUZ01000593.1 GCA_900551225.1 uncultured Clostridium sp. | reverse complement strand
ATATATTCCTGTGTATTCATAATATTACTGTCCCTCCTTTGCAAGATCCGCCACCCGGTTCACGCAGGTTGAGAAGGAGATGTACTCCGGGCACACATCGTCACAGCGTCCGCAGCCCACGCACATCTGATAGCCGAACTGCTTCTTGAAGTCTGCGATCTTGTGCAGCACCTTAAACCGCATCCGCTCCCCGCAGGCCCTGCGGCAGCTGCCGCCGCCGGCCACGTCGCTGTAGCCGTCCACCATACAGGAGGCCTGGACCCTGCGCCGCTCTCCGGCCCGCCCGTTGTCCGTGTAGAATATATCCTGCATGGTAAAACAGGTACAGGTGGGACAGACAAAATTGCAGCGCCCGCAGGCCACGCACCTGCTGTCATACTCCTTCCACAGATCCCTGGAAGCGATATCTTCCGGCAGCCGGTCCGGCACATTCACCTTCACTGTATTTTCCGTGACATAGTCCGGCTCTGCCTGGATCTCAGGCAGGTCCAGTTCCTTCATCCAGCCGTCCAGCTGATCCCATCTGCTGACCAGTTCAATGCCGTCTTTCCGCAGATTGACCGCCGCGTCATAGTCCTCCGTCCGGTTGGTTCCCATGGAAACACAGAAACCGCTGGCGCAGGACCTGGGACATCCCATGAGTACCAGCTTTATATTTTCCCTGAGCCGTTTGTAGTAGAAGTCCTCAAAACGGTTCTTCAGATAGATCTCATCCAGCCGCTTCAGGGCGTGGATGTCACAGCTCCTGACAAAAAGAATGGCCGGTTTCTTAAGCTCCGGCTGTGACTGGGTCACGGTCTCCTCTGTAAAATAAAACAATATCTGGGTAATCGGCAGAATCGCTTCTTTAAAGGAATAGGCGGAGCGCTCATCCCACTCCAGCTGGTCAAAGGAATCTAGGGACTCATACCGGATCACATCCGTGTCTGAGTACATGCCCTCCCCCTTCATTTTCCTGGGGCCAAACAGGGCGTAACCCTCTTTCCACCTGCCAAACAACTGCTCTATATCCTGCTTCTGCAACTGGTATCCCATGTAGATTGTTCTCCCTTCTCTGTTAATATTTTAACTATAGCAGATAAGGTCAAAAAATGCCGTGATTTCAATCACGGCTGTTTAAAATAATTACTTAATTTTTCCATATCTGGGATATAAATCCGGTTCTTTTGCATACGGATCAGCCCAAGGCCGTTAAGATTCTTGGCCTGCCGGGACACAGTCTCCCGCTTGGACCCCAGCATGTCCGCCAGGTAGGTGATGCTTAAGTTCATGTCAATGAGTGTCTCCCCCTGGCTCTCCACGCCATAGTCCTTGGCCAGTTTGAACAGCTTGGCGGCCAGGCGCTTCTCGCCGCTCAGGGCGTTGGTGGTGTTCTTCAGCTGGCGGTACAGCCGGCGGATCTTCAGGGCCATGGACTGGACCACCGCCCTGGTCAGGGCCGGGTCCCGCTCCATCACACTCCAGAACCGCTCCCTGGGCAGCACCAGCACCTGGGCGTCCTCCCTGACCTCACAGCTGATGGAGGCGGGCAGCTCCTGGAGCATCACCTCATTCAGCATGTTGCCTGGACCGTAGACGAAGATCACCTTTTTCTCCCCCAGGGAATTGATCTTGTATAAGGAGGCCAGGCCCTCCAGCAGCACGTAGAGCACCCCCACATCCTCCTTGTCATAGAAGATATGCTGCCCCTTCTCAAACCGTTTCAGGTACCCGAACTCCGCGATCTCCCGCCGGCTGGCCGCCGAAGCCTTCCGCAGCACGTCCGAACATTCAAAAGCTTCCTGAAGTGTCATAAGCCCAGCCCCCTCTCAGCGGCCTGGGCCTCTGCCAGACCGATGATAAAGCCGGCCAGTTCATCCAGCTGGTGGTAGGAGAATACGGGGCGGGCGGGCTGCGCCGCAGGCTGGACGCTAACCTGTGCCACGGGATGGCCGGCGGTCTGTGCCACGGGATGGCCAACGCTCTGCCCCACGGGATGGCCGGCGGTCTGTGCCGCAGGATGGCAGGCGCTCTGCCCCAC
>URUZ01000592.1 GCA_900551225.1 uncultured Clostridium sp. | reverse complement strand
ATTCTATATTACAATATTTCCCCCAATTTTAATACCACTATTTAGGCAAACGTTTGCGTCGTATATGTTAACATTCTTAACGCAAACGTTTGATCTCCAAAGACTGGTATTTCTTTCTGTTTTCTTGTATACTAAATGAAAGACACTGATTTCTGCGCGCTGAAAGGTGGGATATTTATGACATTAAAGGAGATCGCCAGGGAGGCCGGCGTGTCCGTCTCCACGGTATCAAGAGTCATCAACAAGAACGGCACCAACGCCGCCAGCAAAGAGGTGCAGGATAAAATCTGGGAGATTGTACGGCGCACCGGATACACGCCCAACAGCACGGCCAGGGATCTGAAGCTGCGCGCAAGTGATGGGCGTGAACCCCTGTCCCGTTCCATTGCATGTCTGTTCGCCCGCACCGAGGATTCCAAGTCGGACCTGTTCTTCTCCACTCTGGCCCGCAGCATCGAAAAAGAGGCCTTCCGCCACAACTATGTGCTGAAATACTCCTTCACTGCCATTGACATCCACCACCCCAGCACCTTCCATCTGATCACTGACAATCACGTGGATGGAGTGGTTGTGCTGGGCCGCTGTGACAAGCAGACCTTAAGTTTTCTGAAAAAGTATTTCAAATGTGTGGCCTACACAGGTCTTAACAGCTTAGAAGCCAAGTACGACCAGATCATCAGCGACGGCTGCCTGGCCGGGCGCGCTGCCATGGAGCACTTGATGGAACTGAACCACCGCCGGATCGGCTATGTGGGAGAGATTGAGAATGAAAACCGTTATCAGGCCTACTGCGACTCCCTGGCTGCCCACGGTATTCCCCATAAAAAAGAGCTTGTGGCCAACGTGCCGCTGTCTTTGGAGGGCGGCTACCGCGGCGCCAGCCAGCTGCTGGAGCGGGAAGCCAATGTAACCGCCCTGTTCTGCAGCAATGACATCACTGCCATTGGGGCCATGCGGGCCATCCAGGAGCACAAGCTGCGGATACCCGATGACATTTCCATCATCAGCATCGATGATATTGACACAGCTCAGTACCTGTCCCCCATGCTGACCACTGTGCACATGCCTGTGGAAGAGATGGGGCAGATGACGGCCAAGCTTCTCATTGACCGCATCGAAGGCGGCCACCATCTGCCTGTCAAAATGACGCTTCCTTTTTATATAGCCAAACGCGAGAGCTGCAGGGCACTCCCCTGACTAGAGCGTACAGCAAAAAGCGCCCCGTCCCAGGCTGGTCTCCCAGCCCCAAACGGAGCGCTTCTATCATTTTATATCACTAATCTGTTATCGGGCCGGCACAATCTCAAGCCAGTACCCATCAGGGTCCGCAATAAAGTAAATCCCCATCCCCGGGTTCTCATAGCAGATGCAGCTCATCGCCTCATGGCGCTTGTGGACGCTCTCATAATCATCCACATGGAAAGCCAGATGGAATTCACATTCTCCCAGGTTATACGGTTCCTTCCGGTCCTTCAGCCAGGTCAGCTCCAGAGTGAACTCAGACTGCCCGTCCCCCAGGTAAACCAGTTTAAAAGAACCATCCTCCGCCAGTTTCTCCCGCACCGGTACCAGGTCCAGCGCTTCCTTATAAAAAGCTAGGCTTTTGTCCAGATCCAGAACATTGAAATTAAAATGGTTGAATTTAATCATTCTTATCCTCCTAAGTGATCCTTACTTCTTCGGAACCATTGCAGTCATACCGCCCATGTAGGGACGCAGAGACTCAGGAATCTTCACGCTGCCGTCCGCCTGCAGGTTATTCTCCAGGAACGCAATCAGCATACGCGGCGGCGCCACCACCGTATTGTTCAGGGTGTGGGCCAGATACTTGCTGTCCTCCCCCTGTACACGGATTTTCAGGCGGCGGGCCTGCGCTTCTCCCAGGTTGGAGCAGCTTCCCACCTCAAAATACTTCTGCTGTCTGGGAGACCAGGCCTCCACATCCACAGATTTCACCTTCAGATCCGCCAGATCACCGGAGCAGCACTCCAGTGTTCTCACCGGAACATCCAGGCTTCTGAACAGATCCACCGTATTCTGCCACAGCTTGTCATACCAC
>URUZ01000591.1 GCA_900551225.1 uncultured Clostridium sp. | reverse complement strand
TTTTAATGATACGGCGACCACCGAGATCTACACTAGATCGCTCGTCGGCAGCGTCAGATGTGTATAAGAGACAGCACTTCAATGCTCTTGCCTGTCAGCTTCTCGATGTCCTTTACATATGCCTTCTCTTCAATATCGCTGAAGGACAGGGCCCTGCCGCCCAGGCCGGCGCGCCCTGTACGGCCGATCCGGTGGACATAGGTCTCAGGTATATTGGGCAGGTCGAAATTGATGACGCAGGACAGCTCCTCGATGTCAATCCCCCTGGCGGCAATATCCGTTGCAACCAGGACGCGGAGACGGCCGGATTTAAAGCTGCTGAGGGCGGTCTGCCTGGCGCCCTGGGATTTATCGCCGTGGATGGCCGCGGCGCTGATGCCTGATTTGGTCAGATACTTGGCCACGCGGTCCGCGCCATGCTTGGTGCGGGTAAAGACCAGGGTAGAGGTGACGTCCTCATGCTTTAGCAGGTGCACTAAAAGGGGGCGTTTGTTGGCCTTGTCCACATAGTACAGGGAAGTCTCTATCAGGTCCACTGTGGAGGAGACTGGGGTCACTTCCACCTTTACCGGGCTGTGCAGCAGCTTTGCAGCCAGGGCCTGGATCTCATCAGGCATGGTGGCGGAGAACAGCAGAGTCTGGCGTTTCCCCGGCAGCAGTGTGATGACACGCTTCACATCGTGGATAAAGCCCATGTCCAGCATGCGGTCGGCCTCATCCAGCACGAAGATCTCCACAAGGGACAGATCGATCTCATGCTGTCCGATTAAATCCAGGAGCCTTCCCGGTGTGGCCACCAGGATATCTACGCCGCGGCGCAGGGCCTGGATCTGCGGATTGGCAGAGACGCCGCCGAAGATGACCGCGCTGTTGATGGGAGTGCAGGCTCCGTCCTCCTCTATATTCTCCTGAATCTGCAGGGCCAGCTCCCTGGTGGGGGTCAGGATCAGTGAGCGGATAGGCTTCTTCTGCTGCCTGTTTTTAGGGCGTTCCATCAGGTTTTGTATGATTGGCAGGGCAAATGCCGCTGTTTTTCCGGTTCCGGTCTGTGCGCAGCCCAGAAGATCCTGGCCCTTCAGCACATATGGGATCGCCTCCTCCTGAATGGGGGACGGTTTGGTGTATCCTTTTTTATCTAAGGCTTTTAATAATAATGGTGATAACTGTAATTCATCAAAGTTCATCTAGGATTTCTTCTTTCTTTTTATTCTCTGCTTAACATGTGAGTTTTAATCTTATCACAGTTTCCCAATTAATGAAATAAGAATTTTTAAGTTCCACAAGGCCCTTGCCGCCGCGCCCGAGGCTTGATACAATAGGTATCATGAGGGGGAAGGCATAAAATACTACATTAAAGGAGAACGGTAATATGAAAATATTGGTGATTAACAGCGGAAGTTCCTCCCTGAAATTCCAGGTCATTGACTCAGTGACTGAGCAGGTGCTGGCAAAAGGGGGATGTGAGCGCATCGAAATAGAAAATGAAGGAATCTTTAACTACAAGGCGGGCGGGGGCGCCGCCATGAGAAAAACCATGTCCATTGAGAACCACAAGCAGGCGGTAAACATCATTCTGGACACCCTGGTGGACCCGGAGACAGGTGTTCTGAAGGATTTCTCCGAGATCGACGTGGTGGGGCACCGGCTGGTTCACGGGGGAGAGAAATTCTCCGGCTCCGTGGTAATCACCGAAGAGGTGATCCAGGCAATGATCGAGTGCAATGACCTGGCGCCGCTGCACAATCCCGCCAACCTGGTGGGCGTCTATGCCTGCCGGGAGCTGATGCCGGACACCCTGATGGTGGGGGTGTTTGACACGGCCTTTAATCAGACCATGGAGCCGAAAGCATTTCTCTATGGGCTTCCCTACCGGTATTATGAGAAACACAAGATCCGCCGCTACGGTTTTCACGGCATCAGCCACAAATATGTGTCCCAGCGGGCCGCCATCTTCATGGGGCAGAATCCAAGAAATGTAAAGACAATTGTCTGCCATCTGGGCAACGGCGCCAGCATCTGCGCCGTGAAATATGGTCAGGTGATCGACAATTCCATGGGCTTTACGCCGCTGGAGGGCC
>URUZ01000590.1 GCA_900551225.1 uncultured Clostridium sp. | reverse complement strand
GGGGCGATGTTGCCGGGGAACTCGGGATACAGCTGGGGGGCGCCTGGGGCCAATGCCTCATCAATGGTAAACACAGGCTTTAACACCTCATATTTAACATGAATCTTCTTCATTGCCTCCACTGCCAGATCCTCGGTCTCGGCCACCACCAGAGCCACAGCGTCCCCGATAAAGCGCACATACTGGTCCATAATCCGGTGATGCCTGGGCGGCGTAAAGCCGTTGGTAATATAGATATTGGGGTCCACGTCCTGCCATGTGACCACAGCGCTGACACCCTCCATGGCCTTGGCCTCTCCGGTTTCAATCTCCAGAATCTTAGCATAGGGATGGGGGCTTCTCAGAATCTTTCCGTACTGCATACCCGGAAGCCGGAAATCTCCGGTATACTTGGCCTTGCCGGTGACAATCTGGGGACCCATCAGGCGGACAGATTCTTTTCCCACATATTTCAGCTCTTTCATTTGTTCTCCTCCTTCCGCTTCTCCACATAGGCCATGATGGACTCCACCGCCGAGTAATGGGTTCCGCAGCGGCAGTAATTGCCGGCCAGCGCCTCCCTCACTTCCTCCTCCGTGGGCTCGGCCTTCTCCTCCAACAGCGCCTTAGCAGTCATGATGATGCCGGGGATGCAGAAGCCGCACTGATAGCCGCAGTGATCCAGGAAGGACTGCTGAAGCCCGTCCAGTTCGCCTGTGGCCCTGTCGGCCAGCCCTTCGATGGTGGTGATATCCCCTCCGTCGCAGTCCATGGTCAGGGTCATGCAGGAGGTAACCGCCTTGCCGTCCATGATCACTGTACAGCAGCCGCAGGCTCCTTGGTCGCAGCCGATCTTTAAGCCGGTCAGCTCCAGCCTGTCCCTGAGGGTGTGGGCCAGGGTCTCGCTCTCCGGCATCTCATATCTCCCGTTTCCCACGGGAATATCGTACTCTCTTCCATTTACCTTTAAAGAAATAAGTTTTTGGGCAATTTCTTTCATATGTACTCCTTTTTTCTATGGTTACTGATCAGTCTTTTCTCACAAAGAAGCAGAAAATGACGGAAATGACGGAACATGCCAGGAAAATATACCATACGTAGCTGTAATTTCCTGTGGCGTCAATGGCTCTTCCCACCACCACAGGCATAATCAGGCTGGCCAGCTGGAACAGCAGGTTCTGTGTGGACGCCGCCGTGGCCGTATACCGCTCTCCTGCCAGCATCATGGCTGATGTGGTGTAATGGGTGGACGGCAGATAGGAAATGGCTCCGTAGATAATTCCCACTGCGATCAGCGCGGTGTAACCTCTCTGCATGGAGAAGATCACCGTCATCACGCCCATGGCCGCCAGGGAGAGGATCAGGAAATTCCTGTGCCCCATGTGCAGCTTGCCGGCCAGAGATCCCGACATACAGGAGGCCAGCACACCGGCGATGCTGTAGCAGGTGATGATCATACCGCCCTGTACCGGGGTGAACCCAAGGCTCTGTGCATACCGGTTGGTCCAGGTGGCAAATCCAACTGTCACAAACATAAACATGAAACCGCTGACGCCCAGCAGCAGCTGCTGCTTGTTGGTGAAGAAGCCCACCAGGCCCTCTAATATCCCTGCCTGCTTCTTCTGGGCTGCCGCCGTGGCCGCAGTCTGGGCAGCGCCTGCAGAGGGACGGACCGGCGCGGGAGCTGCCGCCTTGCCGGGCACGAACACCACCAGAAGCACTACGATCACCGCCGCAAGGGCTGCCACTGCCAGGAATGTGTTCCTCCAGCCCATGGCCTGGTTCAGAGGCGCGCCGATGGACTGGGCCAGGGTGATGCCAAAGGGCGGGGAAGCCAGCACCACGCCCATGGCTGAGGCGCGTTTCTTCGGCTCAAAAGTAACTGCGACCACCTTGGAGCACTGAGCCATCACGCAGCCGCTGCTGACGCCGGTGATCACACGGATTGCCAGGCCCATCTCATAGCTGGTGATAAAGGACATCAGAGCCGTCATCACGCCGCCGAGCACTGTACATACGATCAGAATATACTTGGGCTGGTACTTGTCCGCCATGATGCCGCCCGGAATCTGGGTTACCAGATACCCTGCGAAGAAGGCGGACATGTATAACCC
>URUZ01000589.1 GCA_900551225.1 uncultured Clostridium sp. | reverse complement strand
ATTTATATTTAATACCTTGAATATCTTCGTAATAGTGAATATCCAAGACTCTGCCGTACACAATCAAAAAGCAGGGAACAGCCTTTACTCAGCTGTTCCCTGCCGGTATTCTCTCTTAGGCGTCTATATTACAAAACGTCCTTCTTCCGGTTCTTCTTCAAAATAATCCTTATAATCCACTTCAATCGATCTGCGCATCCGCTTCATACTGTAATACAAATGTTCCTTCAGTGCTTCCTCCAACCCCTTTTCATTGTCCGACCGGATCAGGCAGAACAGCTCTTCATGCTCTCCAATGATTCTGGTGAAGTCCGTCTCTGTGATAAAATCCAGCATGCGGAAACGGGTATAATGCAGCTGCTGGGCCTGAAGCATTTCCCAGAGCTTCTGACGGCGGACAGCGGCAAACCAGATGGAGTGCATCTTGGCATCCATACGGTAGAACTGCTCCGGCTCAAAATCCTTCTCCAGTATCAGCGCCTGCTGGCGGGCGATCTGGTGACGGATATCCTCCAGCAACATAGGCGTTTTAACCTGCATGAAATCCCTCAAAACCATGGTTTCCACTGCCACACGCATGTATATCATCTGCTTGATATTGTCCAGGCTGAGCAGCGTCACATAGGTGCCTCGGTAGGGAATGTTCTCCACAAACCCCTGTTCCTGCAGAAGCCGCAGGGCCTCACGCACCGGTGTTCTGGAGACTCCAAACCGCTCGCATATATCATTTTCACCGATCTGCCGGCCAGGTTTCAGACGCAGGTCCAGTATCTCCTGTTTCAAAGTCTCAAAGACCAGCTCTCCCCGGTTTTTATAATTCATCTCACCCATATGCGAACCCCCGTCCAAAATGTCTGCCGGCATTTTACCGCCTTCAACAAGTGTTTCAACACGTACAATAATCCGGCGGCAACATATGCCGCCGGACACTTAACCGGAACATTATAATTGATTTCAGCGGAAAAATCAAGTGCAGCCGGACTACTTGGGCTGTTTGCCAATATATGACAGGATTCCTCCGTCCACATACAGGACCAGGCCGTTTACAAAATTAGAGGCATCCGAAGCCAGGAACACCGCCGGTCCGCCCAGATCATCCGCTTCGCCCCAGCGGCCTGCCGGAGTCTTGGAAACGATGAACTGGTCAAAGGGATGCTTGGAGCCGTCGGGCTGTATCTCCCGCAGGGGAGCAGTCTGGGGCGTGGCAATGTAGCCAGGCCCAATGCCATTGCACTGGATGTTGTATTCGCCGTACTCGGAGGCGATGTTTCTGGTCAGCATTTTCAGGCCGCCCTTTGCAGCAGCATATGCGGAAACAGTCTCCCTGCCCAGCTCACTCATCATGGAACAGATATTGATGATCTTGCCATGGCCCTTCTTGATCATACCGGGGATCACTGCCTTGGAAACAATGAAGGGAGCGTTTAAATCCACATCGATCACCTGGCGGAACTCAGCCGCAGTCATCTCGGTCATGGGGACTCTCTTGATGATTCCGGCATTGTTCACCAGAATGTCAATAACGCCCACTTCCTTTTCAATCGTGGCTACCAGCTCATTCACCGCGTCCTCATCAGTTACGTCGCACACATATCCGTGGGCTTTAATCCCCTCCTCCTCGTATGCGGCCAGCCCCTTGTCCACCAGCTCCTGCCTGATATCATTGAACACGATGACAGCGCCCGCGCCTGCCATTGCCTTGGCCATCGCAAAACCGATGCCATAGGAAGCTCCTGTGATCAGCGCCACCTTGCCCTGTAAAGAAAAATTGTCTAAATAATTTGCCATGCCTCTATACCTCCGTTTATTTTATATACAGCCAAATACAACATCCCAACCGGTTTCATGGCATCTATATCATCAAACTCCTTATTTTCGCCGCCCATTGACCAGATAAATGTGTAGTTGGAAGTTCCTTCCTCCTTAAATACCATAGAAATCTCCATCAGTTGCCATTGAGTTTGCATCCCGTTTCTAAAATTTGTATACAAATATTAATTTATGTATACAGATTATCATTATGGTATTTATTTATCAATGGGCATTATCTACAAAAAATCATTACTTTTCTATGCATAATCACCGAGTCCTGTTG
>URUZ01000588.1 GCA_900551225.1 uncultured Clostridium sp. | reverse complement strand
ACAATAGCGTTCCTGGTTGCGGAGTTGACTTCACCTGAGTTCCCGCCGCCGCTTCCCGGCCCTGGGGAAATGGTCGTTTCTTTGGGCTTGGCCTTGGTGGTCTCCTTGGCAGTGGTTGGCGCTGCAACAGTAGTCTCGCTGCCGCTGTCGGGATTGGCCGCAATCGTACCGGATGCCGCTGTTGTCTCCTTGGCCTTGGTGGTCTCTGCCTCAGTCTGCTTCTTGGTGGTCTCAGCAGCTGTGGTTTTCTTCTCCGCAGCCTTGGCCTCCTCCAGCTTCTTGATGGCGTCCTCAGCCTCCTTCTTGCGTTTGGCCTCCTCCGCCTCCTTGGCCTTCTCTTCCTCCGCGGAAACAGCCTTCTGGAACTCCACGTTGGTCTTCATATAATCCCTGAACACATAACCTTCCAGATCCGAGTCCACGGCAACCTTCAGGAAATCCCCCTGCTCGCCCGTGATCACATAATGGGCGCCCTCGGACAGCAGCGTCAGGGTCTTGCTGGTCAGGTCAGGATTCTCGCGCAGACGCAGCGTGGGCGTTCCAGACACGGTCCCGTACTGGGTTCCCACCTGTTTGGCCCGGTTCTCAGCCTCAGCTCCGGTAACAAAATATTCTGCTTTTATGTATCCGGTTACGGAACCGGACTGGATCTTGTACCATTTACCGCCCTCGCCGTCCACAGTGTCCAGAATGGTGGCCGCGCTGTCATTATAGATCTTGCCGGCCACATCACCGCCGGTGCTGGCAGCGGTGCGGATATTTACATAGCCGTTAACTTTTGACACCGCCACATTGTCATAGGGCGATGATTTTGGCTTGGCGGGCGCAGCTGCGGCAGACTCTGGGGCAGCCGTGGGAGCGGCCTGCCCCCCTGAGTTGGAGTCTCCTGAATTGGAACTTCCTGAATTGGAACCTCCGGACTTCGGGGTACTGTCCAGATTCCCCAGTGCTTCAGAGAGTGCCTTCTCCGGCTCCTTGTTGCTGGCATAGTAGTTGTTCAGCGCCACGGAAATGCCTGCCAGGGAAGAACTGGTCTCCAGATTCGTGCTGGCCAGCGCAGTGAACGATCCTGCGCAGGAACACAAACCGCCTACGATCAGTATTTTCGCCAATCTCTTCATCTGAACGTCTTCCCCCTTAATCTTTCAGCAGGTAATGTTCCACGCTGGTCACTGCATTGGCGCCGTCAGCGGCCGCTGTTATAATCTGGCGAAGGGGTTTCGTGCGCACATCCCCCGCTGCAAATATGCCGGGAGCGGAGGTCACACAGTCCTCCCCGGCCTTGATATATCCGTGTTCCATCTCCACAAGCCCTTCGAAAGCCTGGCTCTCAGGAGTGATTCCCACTGCAATGAATACACCCTGTACTTCCAAGGTGTCCTTTTCTCCTGTCTTTACATTGGTAACCTTCAGGCCCTTCACCTGTCCGTCTCCAATGATCTCATCCGCCACACTGTCCCAGACCATCTCCACGTTGGGCATGGACAGCAGCTTCTCCTGAAGGCTCTTAGCTGCCCTCAGCTGGTCTCTGCGGTGGATCACATACACTTTTTTGCACATTCTGGCCAGGAAAATCGCATCCTCCACAGCCACATCGCCGCCGCCTACCACAGCAGTCACTTTGTTTCTGAAAAATGCTCCGTCACAGGTGGCGCAGTAGGACACGCCCGCCCCGGCAAATTCCTCCTCGCCCGGTGCGCCCAGCTTGCGGTGATGTGCTCCTGTGGCCAGAATCAGCGCCTTGGCCTCATAGGTTTCCTTATCGCATACGACCCGCTTTAATCCGCCGTCACCGCCGTCCTCGATCTTAAACACCTCATCCTCAGCAAAGACAGCCCCCAGGTTATCCGCATGCTCGCGCAGCTTCATCCCCAGATCGTATCCGCCCATTCCAGGCATTCCGGGATAATTGTCTACCTCATAGGTGGTGAGAACCTGGCCGCCGCTTACCATGGCCTTCTCAATCACTAATGTCTCCAGTTTCGCTCTCTGTGCATAGATAGCAGCCGCCAGTCCGGCCGGCCCTGAACCGATAATAATTAAGTCATATTTATTCATATTTGATCTACCCTTTTTCTTAACAGAATTTATAGTATTATTGTAAAC
>URUZ01000587.1 GCA_900551225.1 uncultured Clostridium sp. | reverse complement strand
GTGCCGATGTTGGAGTGCTCCCCCTCTGCCGATTCGGGGATCAGCTCCTCCACCACCACATACATCATGGCTCCCGCCGCAAAGGCCAGCAGGTACGGAAGGGCCGGCCCCAGATAATCAGAGAGCAGCAGCATAATGAATGCTCCGATGGGTTCCACCACACCGGAGAGCATCCCATAGGCAAAGGCCCGGTGCTTGCCCACGGCCTCCTTCAGCGGAAGGGAAATGATGGCCCCTTCCGGAAAATTCTGGATGGCGATGCCGATGGACAGGGCCAGAGCGCCCGCCATGGTGACACCGTCATTTCCAGACAGCATCCCGGCAAAGGCCACGCCCACTGCCATCCCCTCGGGGATATTGTGCAGGGTCACCGCCAGCACCAGCATTGTACTCTTCTTAAAACTGCCCTTAGGGCCCTCAGGCTCCCTGGCATCCAGGTGGAGATGTGGAATCAGCCGGTCCAATGCCAGCAAAAAGCCAATACCCAGTATAAATCCCACTGCAGCCGGTATAAAGGCCAGCTTTCCCATGTGCTGGCTCATATCCATGGCAGGGATCAGCAGGGACCACACAGAAGCCGCCACCATCACGCCTGATGCAAAGCCCAGAAGCGCTTTCTGCACCTTGGGGCGGATGGCCTGCTTCAGAAAATAGACGCAGGCGGCTCCCGCTGTGGTTCCCAGAAGCGGAATCATAATTCCAGTAAAAACATCCATAAACAGTTTCCCTTTCTATCTGCTGTTTCCCCATAAGCCCCCGGCTTAAATCTCGTAACCCCTCAGAATCAGGTAATCCTTGATCAGCTTCACCATCTGGTCGTAATCGATGCGGCTGGCATTGATGGGCAGGTCATAATTCTCCATGTCCATCCATTCCCTGCCGGTAAAATACCGGTGGTACTCGGTCCGCTCCTTGTCAATGCGCTTCATGCGGCGCAGGGCTTCCTTCTCATCTACCTGGTCCACCTCGATTACGCGGCGCACCCTGGTCACATGATCCGCATACACAAAGATCCGGATCACATCATCCAGCTGGTCCTGAAGCACATAGTTGCCGCAGCGTCCCACGATGATGCAGTTCTCCTCAGAAGCCAGCTTGCGGATAATGGAGGACTGGAAACGAAACAGGTTCTCCGGCGATGTGATATTGCCGCCGTCCCGGTCCGGCTCCGTCAGGTCCGGCTTCATGCCTGTGACGATGCGGTACAGCAGATTGTTGCCCGCCTTCTCGTCGGCCAGCCGGAAATACTGCTCGCCGATGGCGCTGGTCTCAGAGGTGATCTTCAGAATCTCCTCATCATAAAAATGGATGCCCAGCTCCTCTGCCAGCCGCGCGCTGGTAATCCGGCCTCCGCTGCCGTACTGCCGTTCAACTGTAATAACAAAATGTTTCTTATTCATTGTGATACCCCCTCAGTCATTTCACATCAATATGGCACAGTTTCATAGCTTCCAGAGCATTCTCATGGCTCTGGGCCGTCACGCCCGCACAGCAGGAGGCATCCACACAGATCTCTGCCTCCGGAATATTCGCTTTGATCAGCATGGCGTTGGAGATCACGCAGATATCCGTGCAAAGCCCTACCAGCTCTACCGCATCATAGCCGCCTGCCGCCGCATAGGCCGCCAGATCCACGCTTCCAAAGGTATACTTTTCAAACCGCTTTCCCGGGCAGCCGGCCAGCTCTGAACACAGCTCCCAGCCCCCGGTCCCTTTAATACAGTGGGGCACGGGCAGCTTCTTCCCTTCCATGGTATCCATGTAATCTTCAAAATGGGTGTCCAGGGTAAAGACAACCTCGTCTCCCCTGTCCTGGTATTCCGTTGCCTTCTTTCCCACCGCCGGCACAATGGCCTGGGCCATCTCCGATCCCAGCGCGCCGTCAACAAAATCCTTCTGCATATCCACAACTACAAGCAACCGTTTCATTCGGCCACCTCCTTGTATTGGGCACTCAGCAGCCGTTATGCGGCCGCTTATGTGCATACATGTCATCCTTACTCAGTGAGTCCTCACGGCATTAATAAGGAGACTGTATTCTGTCATATTTGTATTTTATCACATTTGCGTACACAATTAAAGCTGTATTAGTTTGGATTATTTTTCAATTTACTAT
>URUZ01000586.1 GCA_900551225.1 uncultured Clostridium sp. | reverse complement strand
TGGATCTTAAGGGGAAGGGGCGCAGAATGGGAGGAGAAAATCGGCTTCTTCTCCAGCCGATTTTCAGGCGCCCAGCTTCCGAACGGCTATAGCAAGAAGGTTACTAAGCCGGTGCCTCCCATTCTGTGCCCCTTGCCCTTTAGATCCATCCCCGTTCCAAACTTTGAGCCCGTTCCCTTGGGCCGTTCCGCCCGCCTCCCATGGCTCTCACGAACGGATGCCTCTAAGCACTCCGTCCGCGTAACCATTCGCTCCTCCCTCTAAATATCAATACTGGACGTCTCCGCATCAACCATCATTTTCCTGGATTCCCCAGCAAAATGGCATTTTACACAGTGCCCGGGGCTGACCTCCAGCAGCTCTGGTTCCTGCTCAAAACAGATGGGACGGCTCATCCAGCACCGGTTTGCAAAGCGGCATACCGGTTTTGGGTTAATCGGGCTGGGGACATCCCCCTTCAGCACAATGCGGCTGACTCGGTTGTTCACATCCACCTTTGGGATGGCGGACAGCAGGGCAATGGAATATGGGTGCATAGTCTCTGCAAACAGGGTATCCCTGTCCGCAGTCTCCACAATCTGCCCCAGATACATCACCGCAATGCGGTCCGAGATATGCTTAACAACACTCAGGTCATGGGAGATAAACAGGTAGGACAGGTTCATGTCCTTCTGCAGATCCATCAGCAGGTTCAGCACCTTGGCCTGAACGGACACATCCAGGGACGACACAGGCTCGTCGCAGACAATAAACTGCGGATTGAGGCTCAGCGCTCTGGCAATCCCCACCACCTGCCGTTTACCGCCGTCCAGCTCATGGGGATACTGATCCCACATATCCTTGGATATCCCGGTTTTCTCCGACAGCAGGTCAAGGGTGTCATTCAATTCCCCTTTTGTGGTGGTATGGTGGATCAGATACCCCTCCGACAGGATGCTCCGTATGGTTTTCTTCGGATTCAGCGAAGAATAGGGGTCCTGGAATACAATCTGCATGGCGCGCCTGTACTCCAGGTTCTCTCTCCTGTCCTTGCATTTGAAGATATCCCTGCCCTCGAATATCATTTCCCCGGAAGTGGGCTCCTGCAGGCGCATCACAACCGTTCCCACCGTGCTCTTCCCACATCCGCTTTCCCCCACAAGCCCCAGGGTGTTACCTCTGCCAATGGTAAAACTGACGTCATCCACTGCGTGCAGCACCCGGTTCTGCCTGATCTGGAAATGCTTTTTGAGATGGTTTACCTGAATTAACGCCTTTTCATCTGACGGCATACGTTTCCCTCCCCTCACAGTTCCAACAGGCCACATAGTGTTCCTCATTTACTTCTATCATCAACGGCACCTGGTCCATACACAGCTGGCTGCCGCACTCACAGCGCGGGTTAAAGCTGCAGCCCTTCGGCAGATGGTAGGGGTTGGCCACCTCCCCCGGAATAGACACCAGACGCTCCTTTTTGTCCTCCAGGGATGGTATTGCGCCCAGCAGCCCCTTTGTATATGGATGGGTCGGATTGGCAAATACCTCTTTCACCGACCCGTATTCAATGATAGAACCAGCGTACATGACGGCCACATTTTTGCACAGCTCACTAATAATTCCCAGATTATGGGTAATCATCAGAAGCGATGTATCATACTGCTGCTGAAGCTTCTTCATCAGTTCCATGATCTGGGCCTGGATTGTAACATCCAAAGCCGTTGTAGGCTCATCTGCAATCAGCAGTTCCGGGTTGCAGGCCAGGGCCGCAGCAATTCCGATCCTCTGCCTCATGCCTCCTGAGAACTGATGGGGATAATCCTTTATCCGTTCCCTGGCAATTCCCACCACCTCCATCAGGTTCCCCGCTTCCTCCAGCGCCTGGCTGTTCTTCAGCTTCCGGTGGCGGCGCAGCACCATTGAAATCTGCTCTCCCACTGTGAACACAGGGTTTAAAGAGGTAAGGGGATTCTGAAATATCATGGAGATTTTCTCCCCCCGGATGTCCTGCATCTGCCTGTTGGACAGGCCGGCAATGTCCTGGTCCCGGAATGCAATGGACCCTCCCAGGATCTTCGCCGAGTGTTTGGGCAGCAGACGGAGAATACTCAGCGCTGTGGTGGTCTTGCCCGCTCCTGCCTCCCCCACCAGCCCCAGGGACTCGCCCTTATGG
>URUZ01000585.1 GCA_900551225.1 uncultured Clostridium sp. | reverse complement strand
AAGAAAAACGGAGAAAGGGGAATGGGTATACACAATATAGTTTTGCTGGGGGAAGCAGGAAGCGGAAAGACAGAGATAGCCGCCAACATTGCCCTCCGCCTGGCTGAAGAAAAAGAGAAGCCGGTGTATCTGATTGATATGGATCAGACAAAATGTTTATTCCGGGCAAGAGATTTTTCCTCTTTATTAGAGGCAAAGGATGTACATATGGCAGAAAACCCGGAGCTGTGGGATTCTCCGCTGATGCCTCAGGGCGTCACCGCCCTGCTGAAGGACGACAGCGTCCGCTGTGTGTTCGATGCTGGAGGGAATGCGGCAGGGGCCACCATGATGGGACAGTTTGCCGGGCTGCTGGCAGAGAAAGTGTCCAAATATTATTACGTAATCAATCCCTGCCGTGCATTTTCAGGAAGCATGGAGGAGATCAGGGAAAGCCTGAATGCAATTATGGTCTCGGCCCGCATCCATCCGGGGATGGTGCAGGTAATTGCCAACCCTTATATGGGGGCGTATACCACGGCGGAACTGATTGCGGACTATTTCAGGAACCTGGAATCAGAGCTGGCGAAAATGGATTTAAACATTTTGTGCCTGGCTGTTTCCGAAACATTTTACAGAGAAGTGGAGAAGCTTGTGAGCGTTCCCCTTCTGAAACTGGATACCTATGTATGAAAACATGATTTTAATGGAAAGGAAGCGTGATTATGGCAAAACTTGAAATCAGCCAGGAGAGCTGCAAGAGCTGCGAGATGTGCGTCAGCGTATGTCCCAAAAAAGTTCTGGAAATCGGCGGGGGCATCAACAAAAAGGGTTACCGCTATGTGGTGGACGCACACCCGGAAGAATGTATCGCCTGCTGCATGTGCGCACAGGTATGTCCTGATTGTGTCATAGAAGTTTTCAGGTAGCAGGAACTGGTATTTAAAATAGCATAGGAAAGGAATAACAGTGATGGAAAGAAAATTTATGAAGGGCAATGAAGCCATTGCAGAAGCTGCCGTCAGGGCCGGCTGCCGTTTTTATGCCGGTTATCCCATTACACCTCAGAGTGAAATACCCGAATATTTATCACGGGCACTGCCCAAAGCAGGGGGAATATTTGTCCAGGGTGAGAGTGAGGTTGCCTCCATTAATATGGTTTACGGAGCCGGCGCAGGAGGCACGCTGGCCATGACATCCACCTCGGGTCCCGGAATCAGCCTGATGGCGGAGGGAATCTCCTCCCTGGCAGCAGCCCGGGTCCCCTCAGTGCTTGTGGATATTATGAGGGCCGGCCCAGGTACAGGGGTTATGAAGCCGGCCCAGTCCGACTATTTCCAGATTAACCGCGCTTCCGGGCACGGCGGTTACCAGACAATCAACTATGCACCGGCAACGATTCAGGAAGCCGTGGATCTTGTGACCAAAGCATTCCAGGCAGCCCAGAAATACCGCATGCCTGTATTTATATTTGCAGACAGCCTTGTGGGCGGATTGATGGAAGCGGTGACGCTGCCCGAAGCCCAGGAACCGCCAGAGGCGCCGGAGTGGGCCGTAATTGGCAAGGGTTACCATGGCGGCAGGCCCAATCTCGTGCTGAACGCCTCTTTTGGGGAAGATCAGCAGATGAAGAAGGCACAGGAATGGGCCGGAATCTATGAGGCCTGGAAGAATGACGAGGTGATGGTGGAGGAATATATGACAGAGGATGCAGATTTTGTACTCACCGCCTATGGTTCATGCGGCCGTATCTGCCATACCTGTGTGGACGAACTGCGTGAAGCCGGCTATAAAGCAGGGCTCGTGCGCCCAATCACCACGAATCCGTTTCCTGACAAAGCCTACAGAAAGCTGATTGGAAGGGTTAAGTTTATTCTGGATGTGGAGATGGCGATCCCCGCTCTGATGGCCCAGGATGTTCAGCTGGCCGTAGGGGACCACCTGCCCATCCATACCTGCCTGACCACCGGCGGCGTGATTGTGGATGCCGAGGAAGTGGTGAAACGTGCAGTCAGTCTTGTGAAAGGAGCGTGAAACAATGGAAAAAGTATACAGCAGACCAGAAAGCCTTGATATTACAAATAATAAATTTTGTCCCGGCTGCATGCACAGTACCTTTATTAAAATCTGTATGCAGGTGATTGACGAACTCGGTATCGCAGACCGCGCCGTTATGGTCCAGCCCATTGGC
>URUZ01000584.1 GCA_900551225.1 uncultured Clostridium sp. | reverse complement strand
GGACCCGGATATCACTGAGTTTTTCATTGGATTCGGTCTTTATATTGATGTAAATGCTGACCGTGGATCTGCTGTGATATTCCCGTTTACCGGTACAGACCGCATGCTGGGCCAGCAGGGGGCCGCCCAGAATCTCACGGAGCTTTTGAAGGGACGAATGTCCGTAGCTTATATAGATTCCCGCTGCCAGTAAGCACTCCAATCCATAGATCCAAACATAGGTTGTCTTCAGCCTGCGCCGAGCCGCCTCCATCTCCCCCCTGGCTTTTCCCGCTTCCGTCTTGTAGTCAGGATTGTCTCTATTGGCCAGAACATCCACGAAACCTTCCACGATGTAATCGCCAATGTAAGTGTCCGCCATTCGTTCCTCTTCTTTTAATCTGGAGCTGTACGTCAATGCCAGTACGATTATCAGCAAAAAGGCCGTCCAGGCCAGTCCATCCAGCATTCTCCGTTTCCATACCCGTTCTTCCATGCGCCGCATATAGCGAAGCTCCCTTTTTCCGGCCGGCTGCCACATACCCCTTCCCCCTCCCGCACTGTACCTTACAAATTCTTACATCTATTATACCGGATAATGGACAGATGCGCAAATCCTTCCAGTCCGGGCCGCCGCGCCAATGGCCACAAATCCCTATAGCACACCCGGCATTTTTGTGCTATACTGGATTCTGTATGGCTTATTTCGGTATAATAACATAGGAGATTACAAAATGATGAAAATTGGGTTCGACAATGAACAATACCTGAAGCTGCAGTCAGAACATATCAGACAGCGCATCGGAGAATTCGGGGACAAGTTGTATCTGGAGTTCGGAGGAAAGCTGTTTGACGATTACCACGCTTCCAGGGTCCTGCCCGGCTTTGCCCCGGACAGCAAGCTGCGGATGCTTCTGCAGATGGCCGACCAGGCGGAGATCGTCATCACCATCAATGCAGCGGACATTGAGAAAAACAAGGTGCGCCATGATCTGGGCATCACTTACGATGTGGATGTACTGCGCCTGATCCAGGAGTTCCAGGACAAGGGCCTGTACGTGGGCAGTGTGGTCATCACCCAGTACAGCGGCCAGACCGGCGCGGACCAGTTCAAGACCAAGCTGGAGCACATGGGCATCAAGGTATACCGCCACTACTGCATCGAGGGCTACCCCAGCAACATTTCCCTCATTGTCAGCGATGAAGGCTACGGCAAGAACGATTATATAGAGACCAGCAGACCCCTTGTGATCATCACCGCCCCAGGTCCCGGAAGCGGCAAGATGGCCACCTGCTTATCCCAGCTCTACCACGAGAATAAACGGGGCATCAAGGCCGGATACGCCAAATTCGAGACCTTCCCCATCTGGAACCTGTCCTTAAAGCATCCGGTAAACCTGGCCTATGAGGCGGCCACCGCGGACTTAAACGATGTGAATATGATCGATCCCTTCCATCTGGAAGCCTACGGCAAGACCACGGTCAACTACAACAGGGATGTGGAGATCTTCCCCGTCCTCAATGCCATGTTCGAGGGGATCTACGGCGAAAGCCCCTACAAATCCCCCACGGATATGGGCGTCAACATGGCCGGCTTCTGCATCGTGGATGACGACGCCTGCCGCGACGCCTCCTTCCAGGAGATCATCCGACGTTATTACCACGCCCTGAACCGGCTGGCTCTGGAGGAAGGCTCCACGGACGAGGTGTACAAGCTGGAGATCCTGATGAAGCAGGCCAAGATCACCACCGACATGCGCCGGGTCATCGCCCCATGTCTGGAGCGGGCAGAACGCCTGAAGGCCCCTGCGGCGGCCATGGAGCTGGAGGATGGAACCCTTGTCACAGGAAGGACCAGCAACCTCTTGGGCGCATCTGCGGCAGTTCTGTTAAATGCAATCAAGATCCTGGGGGACATTCCCCACGACCTGCATTTGATCGCACCCTCCGCCATAGAGCCGATCCAGACGCTTAAGACCAACTATCTGGGCAGCCGGAACCCGCGGCTTCACACGGACGAGGTACTGATCGCCCTGTCTATGAGCGCCGCCACAGATCCCACCGCCAGAAAGGCCCTGAACCAGCTGCCCCAGCTGAGAGGCTGCCAGGTCCACACCTCGGTGATGCTCTCAGACGTGGATATCAAGGTATTTAAAAAGCTGGGCGTGCAGCTGACCTCTGAGCCGGTGTATGAGCATAAGAAGCTTTATCATTGATGTAG
>URUZ01000583.1 GCA_900551225.1 uncultured Clostridium sp. | reverse complement strand
CCTTGGTGGCTCCGGAGTAGGAGAACAGCACCGCCACGTCCCCCGCCTCCATCACGGAGGCGGCCATGGCCTGCATGTGGGTGTCCGGCAGGCACCGCACCTTGGGTTCAATGCGCAGAAACTTGTTCATGGCCTTCATGGCGGTCAGCATACTGCCGCCCACTCCGAAGAAATAGATGCTCTTTGCAGCATTTAACAAATCTATGGCCCGGTTAAAGGCCGTCTCATCCAGCAGGGAGTAGGTCTCGTTCAAAGTCTTGATGTTGGCGCCCAGCACCTTCTGGGCCACCTGGCCGAAGGAGTCCGTCAGCGCCACATTCTTCCCGGCAAACTGATCCAGGTCATTGCCCTCGTTGAGACTCAGGCTCAGCAGCATTTTAAATTCCTGATACCCGCCCAGCTCCAGGGTCTTGCAGAAACGGAACACGCTGGTGTCGCCCACCCCGCAGCTCTCCGCCAGATCCGTGATGGAGAGAAACAGCGCACGCCTGGGGTCCTCCAGGATATAATCAGCCACCTTCTTTTCCGTTTTGGTGAACTGGTTGTACTCCGACTTGATCTTTGTGATGAAATCTCCCTGCATGACCGCTCCTCTCTTCCTCTCCTGCTGTGCCTCTTTTTCTATAATAGGAAATTATACCCTGTTTTGTCAAGTTTTCGTAAGTTTTTTCCACTATAATTCTTAATCAATTTTCTAAAAGAATTCGCCCATTTTATTTCCGGATGTGTTATGATATGAAAGTATATAACCAGACAGGAGAATTGCAATATGAACTTTATGAAAATACTCACGATTCCGGCCCTGGCACTGTGCCTGGCCGGATCTTCCTATATGGTGCCCCAAAACGGTGCGGCATCCCAGGGCAGCGTCTCCTACCAGACCATGGGGGAGGACGGCCAGGACCCCGGCGCCTTCCGCACCTTTGAGGTGGGCCCAGGCCTGAACAACCTGGCCTCAGGCGACAACTACGCCTCCTACCAGTGGGGCCTGAAGAATGACGGCCGCATCCGCAGGATCGAGACCAGGCTGAATATGGATTCCCTGGACCAGCTTTACCTGCACCAGAATGAGCAGGGCAATATAGACGGGGTGATGCTCCCCAGACTGGAGCCTTGCAACTACGACCAGATCACCACCGACGCGGTGGAGGGTATGGACATCAACATCCAGCCCGCCTGGGAGATCTACAACCGTGTGGAGACAAAACGACCGGTGGTGGTGGCTATCATTGACACGGGCATTGACATCACCCACCCGGATCTGGAACACGCGATCTGGACCAATGAAGATGAGATTCCAGGAGACGGGATTGACAACGACGGCAACGGATACATAGACGATGTGCACGGCTGGAATTTCTATGACGGGAACAATACGCTGTACGGCGGAGAGGCGGACACCCACGGCACCCATGCGGCGGGCACCATCGCGGCGGCCAAGGGCAACGGAGGGATGGTCGGCATCACGGACAACAATGATGTGAAGGTCATGGTGCTCAAAGCCCTCGGCAGCGACGAGGGCCGAGGTTCTGTCCAGGAAGTCCTGAACGCCATCCGGTATGCGGAAGCCAACGGAGCCTCCATCTGCAACCTGAGCTTTGGATCTGCCCACTCCGATGAGGCCATTGCCGCCGCCATCCGGGATTCCAAGATGCTGTTTGTGGTGGCCTCCGGCAACGGGGACACCAATGGCATTGGCTACAATATCGACACTTCGCCGGTCTATCCGGCCAGCCTGCCCTATGACAATGTGATCAGTGTGGCCAATCTGATGTTTGACGGGAGACTGGACGAAAGCTCCAATTTCGGCCCCAAGAGCGTGGATATCGCGGCTCCGGGCGTGTATATCCTCAGCACAGGAGCCAATCACGGATTCGCACATATGAGCGGAACCTCCATGTCCGCCCCCATGGTCACAGGCGTGGCTGCCATGATTTACGCCAGCCATCCGGAACTGGATCTGGCGGGCGTCAGGAACGTCCTCCTCTCCACAGCCAGAAAGACGGATGCGCTGAAGGGCAGGATCTCCACCGGCGGCATGCTGGACGCAGCCGCGGCCATGGCCTACGGACTGCCTGAGAACGTGGTGAATCCGGCTCCGGCGCAATAGCACTGATTCCTGGCCATAGGAATTAATACCAGCAGCCGGCCCCGGTTATCCCGGCACCTTACACCCAAATTCACAAACAGCCCCAGGCGCATAACTGAGGTTCTTTCTTGGGG
>URUZ01000582.1 GCA_900551225.1 uncultured Clostridium sp. | reverse complement strand
GAATCAGTCAGTGTGACGCACAAGAACTATCACAGAGATTTCTATGCGCTGAACGGGCTGTCCTTTGACGTGAAAAAGGGAGAGACAGTGGGCATTATCGGCACCAACGGTTCCGGTAAGTCCACTATTCTTAAGATTATCACCGGTGTGCTGACGCCGTCCTCCGGCGAGGTGAAGGTGAACGGGAAGATTTCCGCTCTGCTGGAGTTGGGGGCCGGATTCAATATGGACTACACCGGCATTGAAAACATTTATATGAACGGCACCATGATGGGCTACACGAAAAAGGAGATGGAAGCAAAGCTTCAGGATATCCTGGATTTTGCGGAGATCGGAGATTTCGTGTACCAGCCGGTAAAGACTTATTCCAGCGGTATGTTTGTACGGCTGGCTTTTGCGTTGGCCATAAATGTGGAGCCGGAGATTCTGATTGTAGATGAGGCGCTGTCCGTGGGAGATGTATTTTTCCAGTCCAAATGCTACCGCAGGATGGAGGAGATCCGTAAGAGCGGCACAACCATCCTGATGGTGACCCATGACATGGGCAGTATCATCAAGTATTGCGACAAGGTGGTCCTGCTCCACAAGGGCGAATTCATCTCCCAGGGACCGGCGGGCCACATGGTGGACCTGTACAAGAAGATTCTGGCCGGACAGATGGATTCCCTGCGGCTCCAGCTGGAGAAGGAGCGCCAGGAGGAAGCCCTGAATGGGGCCGGGAAGGTCCAGGGCCACGCGGCAGGACATGCTGACGCGGAAGCGGAAGCAGTATCCGCCAATTCCCTGACCGGCAGTCAGGTCCAGATGTCGGATTTCACCGGCGGCATGGACCTGGAAGATGGGAAGCAGCTGATGAAGGACCAGCTGACCATCAACTTCGACCGCACGGAGTATGGGGACGGCCGGGCTGAGATCTATGATCTGGGATTATATGACCAGCGGGGCAACATCACCAACCTGCTGTTAAAAGGGGAGGAATTCACCATCCGGGAGAAGATCCGCTTCAGCACGGAGATCCAGTCCCCCATTTTCACCTATACCATCAAGGACAAGAAGGGCACTGAGCTGACCGGCACCAACACTATGTTTGAGGGGGCTGACATCAAGCCGGTGAAGGCCGGGGAAGAGTACACCGTGGACTTTATCCAGAAGATGACCCTTCAGGGCGGCGAATATCTGCTGAGCATGAGCTGTACCGGATTTGAGCAGGGAGAGCACGTGGTGTACCACCGCCTGTATGATGTGACCAACATTACCGTTATCTCCAATAAAAACACAGTTGGTGTATACGATATGGAGTCCCGGGTGAATGCTGTTAAAGGGAACACTGCCCGGGAGTCATAGAGAATGTTGCCTCACATGGCTTCGCGGAGGTGAAAGAGGAAAATCAATGAAAGACGTCAGTTATGATATATTAGACTTATTTGATAAATATGGAAGCGATGCAGA
This sequence comes from uncultured Clostridium sp., assembly GCA_900551225.1. Classification (GTDB taxonomy): domain Bacteria; phylum Bacillota; class Clostridia; order Lachnospirales; family Lachnospiraceae; genus Enterocloster. The sequence continues at coordinate 799 of URUZ01000582.1, read as the reverse complement.
GGGCATCCGGCGCGGGCTGGAGGAAAACAGCAGGCCGGAGTTTCTCTATGCCCTCTCAGACATCCGCCAGAACCTGTTGGAGTGGTATCCTTTTAACGGCTCGGAGCAGGTGCTGGAGGCAGGCTCCGGCTACGGCGCCCTGACCGGGCTGCTGGCAGAGCGCACGGCCCATGTGACGGTGATGGATGAGGGGGATGAGAACCTGGAGGTAAACCGCCGGAGAAACAGCGGACATTCCAACATCACCTACGGCTATAAGCCGGATGGCCGGAGGTTTGACCTGGTAGTGATCTTGGAGCTGGGCAATGCCGGTCTGGGGGACACTGTGGCCTGGGCAATGGATCAGCTGGCCGAAGGGGGTACCATCCTGTTTGCCTGCGAGAACAGCTTAGGGCTGCGTTATCTGGCAGGCGGAGAGTATGACGGGGACCGGTGCGCCCTGACGCGTTCCCAGATTCTGGAAGTGTTTCAGGGAAAGGGGTTTTTACAGGTGGATCTGTATTACCCCACGCCGGATGACAGGCTGCCTGTGTCCATCTATTCCGACGGCTATCTGCCGGGCAGAGGAGAGCTGGGAGCAGGGGCGGCCTATGACCGGCCCAGGCTCTGCGCCATGAACCAGGAGGCGGTCTGGGACCTTCTGGAACAGGAGGGGGATTTCGGCCGTTTTGCCAACGCTTTTCTGGTGGCTGCGTCCATGCAGAAGCGGGAAGACAAAATGCTGTTTGTTAAATACAACCGCACCCGGCGCGAAGCTTTCCAGATCCGCACCAGCATCTCCATAGCGGATGGGAAACGC
>URUZ01000581.1 GCA_900551225.1 uncultured Clostridium sp. | reverse complement strand
GATATTGACAGAATATCAGGATTGATATAGTATGAATAGGTACTACCTATATAGGTAGTACCTATTTGCTTTTTCAGTCCATTACCGAAGAAAGCATATCTCCCCTGCCGCGTCCCTGCAAACGCGCGGCAGGGGAGGCGCCAGGCGCGGACACACTGTTGATAGGAGGAACCATGGAACAGGTATTGCAGTTATCAGAAGAAGTAACCCGCAGGCTTTTGGAGGAGATCAGGTTTGGCCGTTATGCCAATGAGAAAAAACTGCCTCCCGAGGTGGAGCTGGCGGGACAACTGGGTGTATCCAGGACCCTGATCCGGGACTGCCTGGCCATTCTGGAGCGGGAGGGATTCATCAGCCGCAAGCACGGAGTGGGTACGGTGATTAACAAACACGTCCTCAACGTACAGACGCGCATGGATTTAGAACAGGAATTTCTGGACATGATTCGGGCTGCGGGATATGAGGCCAGAATCGCAGAGGTGAAGGTGGAGAAAATCCAGTGTGACGAGGATACTGCGGCCAGGCTGAAGCTGGATCTGTCGGAGCAGGTATATAAGGTGGCGCGGCTGATCACAGCGGACGGCATGCCTGCCATCTATTGTGTGGACAGCATTGGACTGCGCCATGTGAAGAAACATAATTACGATGTCAGCGAGCTTGAGAAGCCGATTTTCTGGTTTCTAGAACAATACTGTAAAGAAACGGTATATATGGACTTGACGGAGGTCAGCGCAGTGGCGGCGGATTCCGGACTGGCAGATATATTTGATACAAATGAAGGCACGCCGCTGCTGTTCATGGATGAAGTGGGATATAACTTTCAGGGGGAACCGGTGCTGATGTCAAAGGAATATTATATGAACGGTATCTTAAAGCACATGGTCTTAAGAAAGAAAATATAGACAGAGGCCCGTCCCTTCCGGGGACGGTGATTGGGGTGATCGTATGGCAGAGACATATACAGGCAGAGGCCTGGGACGCCTGGAAGGCATGGACAAGGCCACAGGCCGGGCCATGTATGCCGGGGACTACCGGGAAGAAGGGATGCTTCACCTGGCCCTGGTCCGTTCAACAGTCAGCCACGGCAGAATCCTGCACATGGATTTAAGCGGTTTGCCGGAGGACGTGCTGGTATTTACAGCCGGGGATCTGGCGGAAAATGTGATTGAGGATGTGATCGAGGACCAGCCGGTGCTGGCAGACCGGGTGGTGCGTTTCCTGGGAGAGCCTATGGCCATTGTGGCCGCGGATACCAGGGAGCAGGCGCGCATGGCCGCGGCCCTGGTGAAGGTGGAATATGAGGTCCTTCCCATAGTGCGGGATGTAGTTGATGCGGCGGACCCCTCCTTTCCGGCCATCCATGAGGGCGGCAATCTGCTGGTGGATTTTGGAAATGAGAAGGGCTGCGTGGAAGCGGGATTCGGGGAGAGCGCATTGATCCTGGAGGAGGATTTTGAGACTCCGATACAGGATCACGGTTACATGGAGCCGGAAGCCTGTTTCGCCACAATTGACAGTCAGGGCCGCCTTCTGGCATACACCTCCACACAGAATGTGTTCCATGACCACCGGATGATCTGCCGGGCTTTGGGGCTGGACGGAGCGCAGGTGCGGGTGAAGGCAGCTGCTGTGGGCGGAGGCTTCGGCGGCAAGGACGGCAACACGGCGCAGATCTTCGCCGCGGCCGCGGCGTGGCTGTCCAAGCGGCCGGCCAGGCTGGTGTTTGACCGGCGGGAGTCCCTGGAGACCAGCTTCAAACGCCATGGAGTGTCCATGCATGTGAAGATGGGCTTTGGAAGGGACGGCCGGATTCTGGCCTTTGACGGGACAGGGGATCTGGATACCGGCGCTTACGCTGCCCTGGGGCCTGCGGTGCTGGGGCTGTTCACGGAACATTTTGCCGGCCCTTATGAGATACCCAATGTGCGGTTAAAGAGCCGCCTGTTTTATACCAATAAGCCGGTGGCCCATGCCATGCGTGGGTTCGGGGCTCCTCAGGGGGCCTTTGCCACGGAGACTCTGATCAGCCGGGCGGCCGGGCTGTTACATATGGACCCCATTGAGATCCGTATGCTCAATGCCCTGACTCCGGGGGCCGAGGGTAGCCTGGGACAGAAGATGGAACACTGTGTGGACTTTAAGGGGGCCCTGGAGCTGATCCGGCAGTCACCGCTGTGGAGGAGCAGGGAGACAGAGACAGACCCCTATGTGGGATACGCAGTTGCAGGCGGTCATCTGAGCTGCGGGCTGGGCAAGAAC
>URUZ01000580.1 GCA_900551225.1 uncultured Clostridium sp. | reverse complement strand
TATTATAAGAGTCACTCCGTTGAATCCCCTTAGCCACCGACGCCTTTTCCCTACCCCCGCGCCTGGATGCGTCAGCGGGCGGTCTACCACGTAGTGGGTGAGAGTCAGTGGCTGCGGGCGGATGCATCTAGCTCCGCCCGCGTACCCATCCGCCCCTACTCCCCCATTCATCCAACACGCCCAATATATGCCGCAGCCGTCTCCACGCACCCATCCACTCCCACCTTACCGGAGTTCAGACACAAATCATACCCTTCCATTTCCCCCCAGTTCTTGGTGGAATAATACTCGTGGTATGCCTTGCGCCTGCGGTCCACGGAAATGATCCGTTTCTCCAGCCTATCCGCCGGCAGATCGGGCAGCAGGTCCGCGATGCGCCTGACCCGGCTCTCCATCTCCGCAAACACGAAGATCCGGACCGCGTCCTGCAGAATGGCATCTGCACACCGTCCCACAATCACACAGGGACCCTTGGCGGCCAGATCGCCGATTACCTTGCACTGGGCTGAATAGATCTTCTGGGTCATGGCAATCTGGTAATCCGGCGGAATGTCCCGCACCGAGTAATTGTCAAAATCAGGCTCCACCTCATCGTAGGCTTCCACCATGGAGGCTTCAATATTCCCCTCTTTGGCAATCATTTTGATCAGTTCCTTGTCATAAAAAGGTATCCCCAGCTTCTGAGCCAGCTTCTCCCCAAGTTCCCGTCCCCCGCTGCCATACTGGCGGCTGATTGTAATCACTTTGTTCATAAATCACGCCTCCTTTTCTCTCCCATTTCTTCTATGGTTGTTCAAACCGGTGTGAAATCATCCCGGAATTGATACCGCATATTTAATCACATGATCCTGCTTCTGCTCAAATACCTCATATGCCTCCATGATGTGATCCAGATCGGTCCGGTGGGTGATCAGACAGCTGGTGTCCAGCCTGCCGCACCGGATCAGCTGCATGATCTCCTGACAGCAGTTTCCGTCCACGCCTCCAGTCTTAAACACCAGGTTCTTGCCGTACATATCGGGCAGCGGTATCTGCTGCGCCTCCTCATACAAGGCCACCACGCAGACCACAGCGTTGGGCCTGGCAATCTCCCACGCCGTCCTGAAGGTATCCGCTCCCCCCGCCACCTCCAGCACCGCGTCCGCGCCTCTGCCCTCTGTCAGGGCGGCCACGGCGGCCCTCACATCCTGCTGTGCGGGGTTGAGGGTCACATCCGCCAGTCCCTGGTTTTTCACCAGATCCAGCCGTTCCTGATCCACATCAATGGCAATGATCCTGCTGGGTCCGTACAGCCTGGCGCACATCATGGAGCAGATGCCCGTTGGCCCGGCCCCGATCACAGCCACTGTGTCCGCCGGGCGGATCTCCGCCAGGGAAGCTCCCCAGTAGCCCGTGGCCAGAATATCCCCGGTAAAGAGCGCCGCCTCGTCAGACACCCCCTCAGGGATCAGCGTGAGCCCATTGTCCGCAAATGGAATCCGCGCACACTCCGCCTGGCCTCCGTCGATGCGGCAGCCCAGGGCCCAGCCTCCCTGCTTGTCCTCACAGTTGTTCACATATCCCCGTCTGCAGAAGAAACCCTCCCCGCAGAAGGTCTCCACATTCACCGCCACCCGGTCGCCGGGCACGAACTTTTTCACTCCCGCGCCCACTGCCTCCACAACGCCCACAAACTCGTGGCCCAGAATGGTACCCGCGGCGGCCCTGGGCACTGCGCCGTGCTTGATGTGGATATCGCTGGAACAGATGGATGTCAGGGTCACGCGCACCAGAGCATCCCCAGGCTCCACAAGCTGCGGCTTCTGCCGCTCCTCCATATGTATATCTCCTATCCCGCCGTAAACCACTGCTTTCATATCCCTATTCTCCTCTGGATCTTCCAATTCCCATTTTCTTCTATTTTATCACATAAATGTCCGCCGTGCAAACCAATGACATGCAAAAGGACGGCCGGTTTTTCAACCGGCCGCCAGTTCTGATAATTAATTCTGCTGTTCAATTCTGCTGTCTGCCTTCTGCTGAGGCAGCCAGCCCGGGCTGCCCATCCAGGCGCCCGCAAGTTTTCTCAGGTAATCCATGTATCCGGCCTGCCTCACATCCTCAGCAGCCAGCACATCTACCTCCCCCAGCTTCTTCCCGTTGAGGGTATACTGGAGGACGCCGGCCTTCTGGCCTTTGGCCACAGGGGCCTCCAATGCCTCACTCAGCACCAGGGATCTCTCCATCTGGGCGAAATCCTCCCCGCTGAGGCTTAAGTAGGAGAAGGTTCCGTCATAATACAGCGGCACCTGGT
>URUZ01000579.1 GCA_900551225.1 uncultured Clostridium sp. | reverse complement strand
AAACGATTATAAAACAGAAAAACATTTGATAAATTTTTGAAATATAACTAAAATAGACGTGTTATATACGTGTTTTATGCACTTAATTCACAAACACCTATTGACTTATTCCAAAGCGGGTACTACTATTGGTGCATGGAGTTTTTACGTTTGCGCGTTCCACACATATAAATCAAAATATAAATCAGGGAGAGGTTTTCATGAAATCTGCAAATATTAAGAAATATGGTCTGAGCATTCTATGTATATTGATTGGACTGATCATCGGACTGAGCCGTCCGCCGGGAGAGCTGACGGTTGAGAGTATGCGTTATTTAGGTATCTTTTTGACAGCTGTCCTTCTGCTCATTCTCCAGCTGTATCCGGCTCCGTTAATCGCGCTGTTTGCCTGCGTGGCCTTTGTGGCATTTCACGTGTGCACCTTTCCGGAGGCGTTTTCCGCATGGAGCGGGGACACCATGTGGACCGTTATTCTGATGATGATTTTTGCCACCGGCATCGCAAAGACAGGACTGATTGACAGGATTGCATTCAATATTATAAAGTTCTTCCCCGCCACTTACACCGGCATGGTGGTTGCAATCATGGCCACTTCTACGATCCTGTCACCGATTGTACCCAATTCCTACTCCAAGTGTGCCGTGCTGGGCCCTTTCGCCGCGTCCGTGGCCAGAGCCAATAATATTGAAAAGGGCAGCAAAGCTGCCGCCGGCCTGTTCTGCGCTTTTTTTGTCCCGGCAGCCATCCATACCATGGCATTCCTGACCGGAAGCGCCATGACATTTGTACTGATCGGCATGATGGGAGAAGGCTACTCCTTCAGCTGGTTTGGCTGGTTCCTGTGCTGTTCCGTATGGTTTGTGGTAAACCTGGTGCTTACCTTCCTGTTTATTCTGGTATACTACAGGCCAAAGGAAAAATTGAATATGTCCAAGGAACTGATTAACCGGAAGATAGCAGAGTTAAAGCCCATGAGCAGCGATGAGAAGGCCGCCTCCATTATCCTTCTCATATCCATCCTGCTCTGGATTACAGGCTCCTATACCGGACTGAAACCATATACTGTTGCAGCCCTTGCCTTCTGCGCCATGTTCCTTAAAGGCATTTTCACCATGAAGGATTTCCAGGATCTGGTACCCTGGGGCGGACTGATTACCCTGGTTGCCTCCCTGTTATCCATCTCGGCGCTGCTCAATGTGGTAGGCGTCAATCACTGGCTGGCAAGTGTGGCCGCACCGGTCATTATCCGGTTCGTGCCCAATGTATATGTGTTTATCATCATTCTGTGCGTCACTACATACCTGCTGCGCTACCTGGAGTGCACCGGCCTTGCCACCCTTGCCATCATAGCAGCCATCTTCCTGCCGATCGGAGTACCCTTGGGAATCCATCCCTTTATCACCCTGTTCGCGGATTACCTGGCAATGCTGGTGTGGAACCTGTCTTTCCACAACCCATATTATCTGCAGGCGGAAGCCGTGGTGGACGGACTTGTGACCCATAAGAATGTGGTGTCCATGTCCTATGCCTACATGGTAATCCATGTATTGGGCCTGATTGCAAGTGTACCTCTCTGGAGATATCTGGGAATGTGCTGATTCATTGATTGGTGATTGTTTTTTCATAAACAACCCTATATAATAAAAGAATTACCGGTCTTTGACCGTTCTGGGGGTTGACACTATGGCAGATACAATTACCGCTGCGGGAAACGATTTGAAAAACTACGCTTATAACATAATAAAAGAACGCCTGATCAATTGTACATATGCACCAGGGAGCATTCTGAACGAGGCGCATCTCACCGCCTGGCTGAAGCTGAGCCGCACCCCGGTCCGGGAGGCGGTCAGCCGTCTGGAAAGCGAAGGCTTTGTTAAGGTGATACCGAAGAAGGGAATCTATGTAACAGATGTCCTGTTAAGCGATGTCCTGCAGATTTTCCAGATCCGCACGGAATTTGAACCCACCATCCTCCGCCTGGCTGCGTCACGGCTTCCGAAAGAGGAGATCCAGTATTTCTGCCGGAGATTTGAGAACATTGATCCCGATGAAACGGTGATGGACCGGATCGGGCTGGATACTGCCATGCACCTGTTTATCATAGAGCACTGCGGAAACCGGTATATGGTGGATATCATGCACCGTGTCTATGATATCAGCAGCCGGATTATCTACTTTGTTCATCAGAATCATGCCACGGTACACGATGATGCAGGGGAAAACCTGGAGATTTTAAAGCTGCTGCTGGAGGATAATGTGGCGGCGGCCACGGAGAAGATGCAGATCCATATGGAACACTGCAGGAGGGCTTCGCTTAATTACTTCTATAC
>URUZ01000578.1 GCA_900551225.1 uncultured Clostridium sp. | reverse complement strand
GCTTGATAGGTTTTATTTTAATGATATGAAATCTGAATCATCGGTTCACTGTCACAACCCCCACGCCAAGCAAAATCAACACACAGCCCACCGCCTTCCCCAGGGAGAGCTGTTCATGGAGAATCAAGATACCAAATACCACGCTGGTAATCGGTTCCAGTGTAGACAGAATGGCGGCGGTAGATGGCCCGGTCAGGCGGATGCCCACCTGAAGCAGGGAGATGGCGCCCACAGAGGTCAGGATGGATACAAACAGTGCAATTCCCCATGCCGCCGCGCTCATATGCAGCGTCAGACCGCCTGTGGCCAGACCGAACAGTCCGCAGACGGTGCCCATCACCAGGCACAGGTAAAATGACAGTTTGAAAAAATACATATCCTGTATTCCTGAGGCCGACATATAGGAGATATGAAAGGCATAGCACACCCCGGACAGCAGAGCCAGGGAGATTCCAGCCATGCTGCCGCCGGACCGGACGTCCATGAACAGCAGGATTCCGGCGCAGCCCAGTACCAGGGAGACCTTCTGGTACAGCAGCAGCTTTTGTTTCATAAACAGGACGCATCCCACGCTCACCAGCAGGGGATAGATGAAGTGCAGGGTGGTGGCCATGCCCACGGATATATAGTTGTAGGACATGTACAGGCTCAGCGTGGTGGCGGCCGAGCCGATGGTGCCAAGAAGCAGCACTGTTCTCAGCTCCCTGGCGCAAAGGCGTAGGGACTCCCCGTGGCGCTTTACCAGAAAGAGGAGGAACGGCAGGGCCAGATACGCCCTCAGAAAGGCAATGGTAATGCCGCTTGCCCCGCCGTTGTAGGAGATCCGCACTAGAATGGGAGTGAAGCCGAAGATCGCCGCCGACAGGAATGTAAACAAGATCCCTTTATTCTTGGAATTCATCATGTTACTGTCCGCAGGTCATAGCGTCCATCAGTCCCTGTAAGTGGGCCAGACCGCGCTTCAAGGATGTGGGGCCGTCAGGAACCGGGAAGCACTCCAGGGTCAGACTCCGGTCATAACCGATTTCCTGCAGGCAGGAGAGAATGGGACGGAAATCAATGAGTCCCCATCCCGGATAATTCCGGCTGTTGTCGGCCACATGTACGTGGCCAAGCCGGCCCCGGCATGCCAGGATCGGTTCTCTCCAGCTCTGCTCCTCCAGGTTCATATGGAAGGTATCCAGATGAACTGTAACCCTGGGGCTTCCGATCCGGCGGATCAGCCCCAGCACATCCTCCGCGGTGTGGAGATAGTTGGTCTCAAACCGGTCGATGGCTTCGATGACCAGTTCCCCCTCCGTCCGTTCCGCGTAATCGGCCAGCTCCTTCATGGATTCCACCATTCGCTGGTCCACTTCCCCAAAGCTCTGCCCAGGCTCAATGATTCCCTGCATGGACCCTATGATCACCGGACATTCCAGCTGTTTTCCCAGATCCAGCTGCTCCTTCAGCCGGCTGATAGCAGCCCTGCGCACCTGAATGGAAGGACTTGTGAGGCTGAGTCCCTCCATGCCGTAGGCCATCCCTGTGCCGATTGTGGACACCTCTATGCCGATCTGGTCGCAGTGGGCCTTCAGCCGGGGGCCGTCAATCATCTGAGGAGCGCGGATGTGGACCTCCATGGTGTCGAAACCGTGAGATTTCAGCCAGTCCGCCGTCTGCTGGTAGTCGGTCACCGCCAGGGGAAAGGGGGAACCGGCCGGCGCTCCCATGGCGCAGGTTGCGCCTATTTTAAAGAGTCTGTTCATAGCGCTGCCTTTCTGTCATCAGGACATGAGAACTTCCAATACCTGGCCATCGGGGAATTTCCGCACATCCACATCATTTGCAGAGGTATTTTCCGCAAAGCTGCAGATGATGCGGGAATCGCCGCCCACGGGCATGGGGGTCCAGTGCCATACGCCGGTGTCAACCACAACGCCCTGCTGCGGGGTGATGAGAAATGCCTCCGCGATGTCCATATCCGGCTCCTCCGACAGGTCCATCCCCTCATTCTTGGAGAATACGATGATGATCGGGTTGGTCAGGGGCACCATCAGCTCCTGGGTGTGATAGTGGCGTTCCATATTGACTGTGCGCAGAGGACGCTGATACAAGGTGGAAATGCCGATCTGAAAGACATTTGAATCGCAGGTGTAGGTACACAGCCTGGGATAGAAGTCAAAACGGTCGGAGCTTCGAAGCTCATAGCCATCGTGCTCCGGCAGGTCAATACAGGTGCCGTACTTGGAAAATGCTGACTGTGTCAGGGGCTGAACGTGAATTTGATGGATTGCCATAGTAAATACCGCCTTTCTTGCGAGAAATGATGTAAAAAAAGATAAGTTATGATATAATAATATCAAATGCATGATAAAAAG
>URUZ01000577.1 GCA_900551225.1 uncultured Clostridium sp. | reverse complement strand
CAAAAAAAGCAACTAATACTAACAATATAACCCAAGGGGGGAATGCAGACTTATGACAAAGGTATCATTAAAAGGCGTAATTGACATGCATGTCCATACAAATCCGGACATCAGGCACAGGGCATACGATGATTTTGAGCTGACGGATGCAGCCATCCGTGTGGGCGCCAGAGCCATCGTGATCAAGACTCATCAGGGCATGACCATGGACCGGGCATATCTGTGCAATGCCTACAACCAGCGGATGTACCACGGAGACAACAATTTCACCATGTTCGGCAGCGTTACCATGAACCGGGTCATCGGCGGGATCAATCCGGCGGCGGTGGAGAGCGGTTTTAAACTGGGAGCAAAGGTGATCTGGCTTCCCACGGCGTCCGCCAGAAACCATATGACCCAGCTGAAGCTGGACACCGGCAAATGCGTGGACGTGGTGCAAGACGGCAGGATCGTTCCCGAGTTAAAGGAGGTATTCCAGCTGATCAACCAGTATGACGGTGTTTTGGGAACAGCCCACGTGTCTCCTGAGGAATGTTTTGTGGTGGTGGAAGCCGCCAGAAATGCAGGGGTGAAGAAGATCGTAGTGACCCATCCCGAGTGGTGGCTGGTGGGCATGAGCGTGGAAGACCAGGTCCGCCTGGTAAAGGACTATGACGTTATCCTGGAACGCTGCTATGCCCAGAACCTGGGCGGCGGGAAATACAAGAGCAACCTGCCCTCCAATCTGGAGATCATCAAAGAGGTGGGATATAAGAATGTGATGGTGGACACCGACGGCGGCCAGGTGGAAAATCCCCACTGGGAGCTGGCCATGGAAGAGTACATGCAGTACCTGGCAGACCACGGCATTCCAATGGAGCACATAGAATACATGACGCACAAGATTCCTGCTGGCCTGCTGGGAATTGAAGATTAAGACGACTTAAGGGGGACATACAAATGTTAAGTGCACTGATTATCGCATCCATCGCCATTTCCGTGGCCATCGGATATAAGACAAAATACAATACCGGCTTATTCGCCATCGTTTTCGCCTATCTCATCGGATGTTTTGCCCTGGGCATGAAGCCCAAGGCTGTGATCGGACAGTGGCCGGTGAGCACCATGTTCGTTATCTTTTCCGTATCCCTGTTCTATAACTTTGCCCTTGTAAACGGTACCCTGGAAAAGACGGCGCGCTATCTGCTGTACGCCTGCCGGAGATTCCCAGGACTTCTGCCCTTTGCCATTTACCTGGCGGCGGCCGGCATTGCGGCTCTGGGCGCAGGCTTCTTCACCGTTATGGCATTTATGGCTCCTATCACCCTTCTGATCTGCGAGGAGGCCAAGATGGATAAGCTGGTGGGCGCGGTTGCCGTCAACTGCGGCGCGCTGTCCGGTGCAAACTTTATGACCAGCGGCAGCGGCATCATTTTCCGCGGCCTGATGGACGAGGCGGGAATGACAGATGTGTCCTTTAATTACACGGGCGTGATCTTTGTGACCAGCGTGATCTTCTCACTGATTTTAATTGCTCTGTTCCGCTACATTCCCAAGTCCAACCGCAACATCGGCAAGGGTGTCTCCTTTGAGAAGCCGGAGCCATTTACCGCCCAGCAGAAGACCAACCTGTACCTGATCATTATCATGATCGTGCTGGTGCTGATCTTCCCAATTTTAAATATTATCCTGCCGGGCAATGGCCTGATCAAAACCATTAACAGTAAAATCGACGTGGGCCTGGTGGCCATCATCTTCTCCGTGATCGCACTGCTTTTGAAGCTGGCTCCGCAGAAGGATGTAATCGCCAAGATTCCGTGGAATACCATCATCATGATCTGCGGCGTGGGTATGCTGATCGGCGTGGCCATTGAGGCGGGAACCATAGATATGCTGTCCACATGGGCCGGTTCCAATCTGCCGGTTTGGGTGGTCCCCATCGCATTCAGCGTGATCGGCGCTATCATGAGCTTCTTCTCCAGCACCCTGGGCGTTGTATGCCCGGCGCTGTTCCCGCTGGTACCGGCTCTGGCCGCAGGCACGGGAATCAACCCCATGATCCTGTTCACCTGTATTGTTATCGGTGCCCAGAGCTCCGCAATCTCACCCTTCTCCTCAGGAGGAAGCCTGATCCTTGGCTCCTGCTCCAATGAGGAGGAGAGGAACAAAATGTTCCCCAGGCTGCTGTTCCTGGCAGTTCCGGCCAGCGTTTTGTCCGCTACGGTTTATAACTTTGCCCTCTCCTTGTTTCTGTAGTTGAGGGAAATACGAAAGGGGACCACATGGCAGTTTGTAGGTTCTCTCTGAACTTTGGGTAGATGGGGATTTAGGGGTGGAAGGGTACGCGGACGGAGTGCTTAGATGCATCCGTCCGTGAGAGC
>URUZ01000576.1 GCA_900551225.1 uncultured Clostridium sp. | reverse complement strand
ATTGGCTTCCAGACCGGCGCCGGATTCATGGTGGGCTCCCCGGGCCAGACCCTGGATTCCATTCTGGACGACCTTGCCTATCTGAGGGCATTAAAGCCGGAGATGGTGGGGATCGGGCCATTTATCCCTCATCACCAGACGCCATTTGCCGGGGAGGCGGCGGGGACCCTGGAGCTGACCCTGTATCTGCTGGGCCTGGTCCGTCTGATTCTGCCCAAAGTGCTCCTTCCGGCCACAACGGCGCTGGGCACCATTTCCCCAGGGGGGAGAGAGCAGGGGATTCTGGCAGGGGCCAATGTGGTCATGCCCAACCTTTCGCCTGGGGACGTAAGGGGAAAATACCTGCTCTATGACAACAAAATCTGCACGGGCAACGAAGCCGCCGAATGCTTGTGGGGCCTTAAGGAGGCCATGGCAGCCATCGGATACCAGGTGGTGACGGAACGTGGGGACGCTCCCGGATATGCCGTTTTGGCAGCCGGGAAGCAATAGACAAATAAGCTGAGGGGGAAGAATGTCTGACCCCAAAAGAAAAGGAGAAAAAACTATGTATGATCCAAAATCATCACACGCAGACGAGTTCATCGACCATGGGGAGGTTCTGGAGACCCTGTCCTACGGCGAGAACAACAGGCACAATGCAGGGCTGATTGACGAAATCCTGGCGAAAGCGAAATTGAGGAAGGGGCTGACGCACAAGGAAGCAATGGTACTGTTAGACTGTGACCTGGAGGACAAGAACCAGGAGATTTATGAACTGGCAGAGCAGATTAAGAAGGATTTCTACGGCAACCGCATCGTGCTGTTTGCTCCCCTGTATCTGTCCAACTACTGTATCAACGGCTGCGTATACTGTCCGTACCATGCCAAGAACAAGCACATTCCGAGAAAGAAGCTGACCCAGGAGGAGATCCGCAGGGAGGTAATCGCCCTTCAGGATATGGGACACAAGCGCCTGGCTCTGGAGACAGGGGAAGATCCTGTACATAACCCGATTGAGTACGTGCTGGAGTCCATTGACACAATCTACAGCATTAAACACAAAAACGGCGCCATCCGCCGGGCCAACGTAAACATTGCAGCCACCACGGTGGAGAACTACAAGAAGCTGAAAAATGCGGGCATCGGCACCTACATCCTGTTCCAGGAGACCTATCACAAGGAGAGTTATTTAAAGCTTCATCCCACAGGCCCCAAGCACGACTATGACTACCACACCGAGGCCATGGACCGCGCGCAGCTGGGCGGAATCGACGACGTGGGCTGCGGCGTGCTCTTTGGGCTGGAGCTGTTCCGCTATGAATTCGCAGGGCTGCTGATGCATGCGGAGCATCTGGAAGCCGTGTTCGGCGTTGGGCCCCACACCATCAGCGTTCCCAGAATCCGCAGGGCTGATGACATTGACCCCGATACATTTGACAATGGCATCGATGATGATACATTCGCCAAGATTGTGGCCTGTATCCGCATCGCAGTGCCGTATACGGGGATGATCGTGTCTACCAGGGAGAGCCAGAAGACCAGGGAGAGGGTGCTGCACCTGGGAATCTCCCAGATCAGCGGCGGTTCCAAGACCAGCGTGGGCGGCTATTTTGAGCCGGAATCTGAAGATGAGTCCTCCGCACAATTCGACGTCAGTGACAACAGGACCCTGGACCAAGTGGTGAACTGGCTCATGGGCATGGACTATCTGCCCAGCTTCTGTACTGCCTGTTACCGGGAAGGCCGCACCGGAGACCGTTTCATGTCCCTGTGCAAGAGCGGTCAGATCTTAAACTGCTGCCATCCCAACGCGCTGATGACGCTAAAGGAATATCTGATGGACTACGCTTCCGATGACACGAAACGCATCGGCGAGGCGCTGATCCAGCAGGAGATCGGAAGAATCCCCAAGGAGAAGGTACAGCAGATTGTCAGGGAGAACCTGGTTAAAATTGAAAACGGAATCCGGGATTTCCGGTTCTGATGAAGGGAGAAACCCATGGGAATGAATGATACGCCAACTGCGGACCGGGTCCATATCGGATTCTTCGGACGGAGAAATGCAGGCAAATCCAGCGTCATGAACGCAGTGACCGGCCAGGATCTGGCAGTGGTATCCCCTGTAAAGGGCACGACCACGGACCCGGTGAACAAGTCCATGGAGCTGCTGCCCCTGGGTCCGGTGGTGATGATTGACACCCCGGGAATCGATGATGAGGGGGAGCTGGGGGGACAGCGGGTCTGTAAGGCCAGGCAGATATTAAATAAAACCGATGTGGCGGTGCTGGTGGTGGACGCCGCGGCCGGGGCTGCGGCAGAGGATGCAGAGCTGGCAGAGCGGGTGCGGCAGAAGGGGATTCCCTATGTGGTGGTGTATAATAAGGCGGATCTTGTGGAGGCCCCCGCCC
>URUZ01000575.1 GCA_900551225.1 uncultured Clostridium sp. | reverse complement strand
GGACTTGGTCAGGATCTCGTCCATGCAGCAGACTTTCTTGGCTCCGGCTGCCAGCAGGCGGCGTTTGCTTCTGGCGCGGGAGTGGATATCGCAGCAGATGACATTGTCTGCGAATTCCAGGATGCTGCGGCAGTCGTTGGCCAGTACGATCTCGACCTCAGCGCCCTCGGCGGTCACCAGTTCCTTATAATACTCCACATAGTCCACTCCGGTAAAGGGGTGTTTGGTATATCCGAACAGCTCTCTGTATCTGCTCTCGGTCAGCACGTCGGTCCAGGGGTTTACGCCCTTGGCGTCCAGCTCATCCTCATCGATCAGATGATTGCCCACCTCATCGGCAGGATAGGACAGCATGAGCACCATTTTCTTCACGCCCTTGGCGATGCCCTTTAAACAGATGGAGAAGCGGTTGCGGCTTAAGATAGGGAAGATCACCCCAACTGTGGCGTCGCCGAATTTCTCATGTACATCCCTGGCGATGTTCTCTGTGCTGGCATAGTTGCCCTGGGCTCTGGCCACAACAGCCTCTGTCACTGCAATGACATCGTGGTCCTGGATCTTGAAACCATAGTCGCCGCTGGCGGCCGCATTTAAGACTGAATCAACCACGATCTGGGACAGGTCGTCGCCCTGGCGGATGATCGGTCCGCGGATTCCCCGGGATATTGTACCTACTAAACGTTCTTCCATAATGAATATCTCCTTTACAGCTATCTTTTGCAGAATTTTCTTATCAGAACAATTGCGCAACTTCTATTATAAGAGATAAACGCTCAATATACAAATAGATTTTTGAAGAAAAAGGAAGGAAGTGAGGCCTAATGGGAAAATTGCCTTGCAAAAAGTGGGGAGAATTGTGTATAATATTCACATTAGGCGAAATGAGCAGATATAATCAGGCACAGGAATCCCGGGCAGGGTAGCTTGCTGGGAATCCCTGTGTCTGATTATGTCTGCCATCACGCATGTATTTGCGCGCCTGGCCGGCATTGCGTAAGTCCCCGTGATACAGCATCTGCTGTCACGGTTATTTACGCAGTGCCGAACTAGAGTTTGATATTCGGAGGGAACATCATCATGGGAAAGATACAATACAATGCTGACAGCATCACTGTGCTGGAGGGCCTGGAAGCGGTCCGCAAGCGCCCTGGCATGTACATCGGCAGCGTGGGCACCAAGGGGTTAAACCACCTGATCTACGAGATTGTGGACAACGCTGTGGACGAGCATCTGGCGGGATTCTGCAGCCAGGTGTGGGTGACGCTGGAGAAGGACGGCTCCTGCACGGTGAAGGACAACGGACGGGGAATCCCTGTGGAGCTTCACAAAAAGGGTGTCTCCGCCGCGCGCGTGGTGCTGTCCACCCTGCATGCAGGCGGTAAATTCGACAACGACGCCTATAAGACCAGCGGCGGACTCCACGGCGTGGGCTCCTCTGTGGTCAACGCGCTGTCAAAGCGCATGGATGTCAAGGTCTTTAAGGACGGCTGTATCTATCATGACATGTATGAGCAGGGGCAGCCGGTGGTCCCCTTAGAGAACGGGCTTCTTCCCATTATCGGCAAAACCCGTGAAACGGGCACCCAGATCAGCTTCCTGCCGGACGGGGAGATCTTTGAGCGCACCCGCTTTAAGGCGGACTGGCTGAAGAGCCGCCTTCACGAGACCGCCTATTTAAATCCCAACCTGTCCATCCACTACGCCAACAAGCGTTCCGGCGAGGAGGAGCAGGTGACCTACCATGAGCCTGACGGGATTGTGGCTTATGTAAAGGAGCTGAATGCAGGCAAGAGCCCGGTTCACGACCCCATTTACTTTAAAGGCACCATCGAGAAAGTGGAGGTGGAGGTGGCCCTGCAGTTCGTGGATACCTTTGAGGAGAATATCCTGGGCTTCTGCAACAACATTTTCACCCAGGAGGGCGGCACCCATCTGGCTGGATTTAAGACCAAGTTTACGGCCCTGATCAACAGCTATGCAAGGGAACTGGGTATTCTCAAGGACAAGGACACCAACTTCACGGGAGCGGATACCAGAAACGGCATGACCGCCGTGGTGGCGGTGAAGCACCCGGACCCCATATTTGAGGGCCAGACCAAGACCAAGCTGGCCAGCGCCGACGCCACCAAGGCGGTGTTCACTGCCACAGGCGAGGAGCTGCAGCGGTATTTTGACCGGAACCTGGAGGTCTTAAAGGGCGTGATCGGCTGCGCCGAGAAGTCGGCCAAGATCCGCAGGGCAGAGGAGAAGGCCAAGACCAACATGCTGACCAAGTCCAGATTTTCCTTTGACAGCAACGGCAAGCTGGCCAACTGCGAGAGCAGGGATGCAGAGAAATGTGAGATTTTCATCGTCGAGGGAGATTCCGCCGGCGGCTCTGCCAAAACCGCC
>URUZ01000574.1 GCA_900551225.1 uncultured Clostridium sp. | reverse complement strand
CATATGGGACTGATGGGAGGTTGAACATGATACTTGTAACAGGCGGAAGGGCCCAAGGAAAACGGGCGTTTGTGGAAACCCAGCTGTGCGGCAAAGCGCCGGTCTGCTGGGTGGATGGAGCCACGGCCGGGCTGAAGGAGATGGAGGCCGCAAAATACTGCTTCAATTTCCAGGCATTTCTGCGCCGCGTGCTGGGCGGGGAATTTCTGGCTGATTTGGGGAGCTGGGCAGAACCAAAACTCCAGGCTGATTTGGGGAGCCAGGCAGAACCAAAACTCCAGTCCGCTCCCGAGTTCTTAGCTCAGCGCTTCTTGTTCGCAGACCCCAGCCGTGTGATCGTCACTGACGAGATTGGCGGCGGTATTGTGCCCATATCCGGGGAGGAACGGAACTGGCGGGAGGAGACAGGCCGGACCTGCTGCTGCATGGCCGCGCTGTCGGAACAGGTGTGGCGGGTTGTGTGCGGGATCGGGACGCGGATTAAGTAAACACTAATTGACAGGAGATTATAGCTGGATGCTGGTACTTGGAAATGGATGGGAAACAGTTTTAAAAATTAACGCATTGGCGCTGCTGGCAGGCTGCGTGCTGGACTGGCTGTGGGGGGACCCCCTCTGGCTGCCGCACCCGGTAAGGCTTATGGGCCGGATGATAGCAGGAGCGGAAAGCCGGCTGCGGCGGCATTTCCCAGGGCGGGAGCTGCTGGCAGGCCGCCTTCTGGTACTGTACATGTGCATATTCTGGACCGCGGTTCCTGCCCTGGGGCTGTGGCTGCTGTGGACTGTCTCTGTGGGACGGACAAAGTGGCCTCTGCTGCTGGTGGAGAGCCTGATGTGTTACCAGCTGCTGGCAGCCAGGGGCCTGTGCTCAGAGAGCATGAAGGTATGCCGCGCCCTGGAACATGGCGATACGGAGGATGCGCGCGTCAAGGTGTCCATGATCGTGGGCAGGGACACTGCCCCGTTAGATCAGGCGGGAATCGCCCGGGCGGCTGTGGAAACCGTGGCCGAAAATGCCTCGGACGGGGTGATTGCCCCCATGCTCTGGATAGTGTTGCTGGGACCGGTCGGCGGATACCTGTACAAAGCTGTGAACACCATGGATTCCATGGTAGGATACAAAAATGAGAAATACATGGATCTGGGCAGATGTGCGGCCAGGCTGGATGATCTGTTCAACCTGGTTCCTGCCAGGCTGACAGGGCTTTTGTTCTGCGCCGCTGCCTGGATTACACCCGGGGCAGACCCGGCTAACGGCTGGAAGATCTTCCATCGTGACCGGTTCAACCACGCCAGCCCCAACTCCGCCCATGGGGAGGCCGCCTGTGCGGGGGCGCTGCGCCTGAGACTGGCCGGGGATGCATGGTATTTCGGAGAACTGCACAGGAAGCCTTATATCGGGGATGACTTAAGGTCTGTGGAGGCGGCGGACATAAGACGGGCAAACCGGCTGATGTTCAGTGCGCAGGTATTGTTTCTGTTGATTTGCGGGGCTGTGATGGCGGCGGCCTGGCTCATGGCCGGAAGGAGAATGTGATATGGAATACCAACATGGAGGAGATGTGTACAGCCACAATGTGGAACTGGATTACTCTGCCAATACCAATCCCTTTGGGATGCCTGAACGGGTGAAGGAAGCAGCAGCCCGCAGCTTGGAAGAATCAGGGCGGTACCCGGACAGTACCTGCGGCAGCCTGCGCCGGTCCCTGGCTGCATTTCACGGCGTGGAGCCGGGAATGGTGGTCTGCGGAAATGGAGCTGCGGACCTGATCTTCGGCCTGGTGCTGGCCATGAAACCGCGGCGCGCCCTGGTGACAGCGCCGGCATTTTCCGAATATGAGCAGGCGCTGGATACGGTGGGCTGCAAGACAGACTACCTCTATCTGCGGGAGGAACAGGGCTTTGCAGTGCAGGAAGCGGAATTCACCGCAGCCCTGGATTCAGGCCCGGAGCTGGTATTTCTCTGCAATCCCAACAATCCCACGGGAGTGCCTGTGTCCGGTGAGATGGCCCGGAATATGGCCCGCCACTGTCTGGAACGGAATATCTGCCTGGTGGTGGATGAGTGCTTCTGTGATTTCTTGCCGGAGGGGGACAGGTGCTCCCTGATTCCCTTTCTGTGTTCCTATCCTAATGTATTTGTCTTAAAGGCATTTACCAAGCTGTACGCCATGGCCGGACTGCGGCTGGGCTACGGGCTCTGCGCGGACCGGGAGCTGCTGGAGGCAGTGAACCGCGTGCGCCAGCCATGGAGTGTCTCCAATGTGGCCCAGGCCGCGGGGCTGGCTGCCCTTGACGAGAGGGAGTACGTGGAACGTTCGGTCCGCCGGATTGCGGATGAGCGGCAGTGGCTGGCAGGGAAGCTTAAGGATATGGGACTCATTGTCTATGAT
>URUZ01000573.1 GCA_900551225.1 uncultured Clostridium sp. | reverse complement strand
GCGGTACGCGTCGTCAATTTTCCCTGCGGCCCCCATGGACATATAGCCCGGAATAAATACATTGGCCGGACATGCGTTGCGGCAGGGAGAGGTCTGGAGTTCCGCACAGACGCCGGCGCTGCAGTGTTTATCGTAGATGTGGGCCTCATACTCGCCCTTGAAATACTTCAGAGTGGATAGCACCGGGTTTGGCGCTGTCTGGCCCAGTCCGCACATGGCGGTCTGCTTGATGGTCTCTGCCAGCTCTTCCAGCAGGTCCAGATCTTCCGGCACGCCCTTGCCCTCGGTGATGCGCTCCAGGATCTCCAGCATACGGCGGGTGCCGTTGCGGCAGGGGAGGCATTTTCCGCAGGACTCGTCACAGATAAAGTCCATGAAGTACCGGGCGGTATCCACCATGCAGGTGTCCTCATTCATAACCACCAGGCCTCCGGAGCCCATGATAGCGCCCAGCTTGGCCAGGGACTCATAGTCCACCGGTGTGTTTAAGTGGGCCTTGGTGAGGCAGCCGCCTGAGGGGCCGCCGGACTGGATGGCCTTGAACTTCTTGCCGCCGATAATGCCGCCGCCGATCTTATAGATAATGTCGCCCAGGATGGTGCCCATGGGAACCTCGATGATGCCTGCATTTACAATGTCTCCGGCCAGGGCAAACACCTTGGTGCCTGCGCTCTTCTCCGTACCGTAGCCCCTGTACCAGTTGGACCCCTTCAGAACAATGGGAGCCACATTTGCCAGGGTCTCCACGTTGTTGATAATGGTCGGGCTCTCGAACAGTCCCTTCTCAAAGGGGAAGGGCGGCTTCTGCCTGGGCTCTCCGCGCTTCCCTTCGATGGAAGCCAGCAGGGAGGTCTCCTCGCCGCAGACAAAGGCGCCCGCGCCGATGCGGATCTCCAGATCGAATTCAAAGCCGCTGCCCAGAATATCTGTGCCCAGGATTCCGGCCTCTCTGGCCTGGTCGATGGCATTCCCCAGACGCTCCACAGCGATGGGGTACTCCGCGCGCACATACACATAGCCCTTGGAGGCGCCGATGGCGTAGCCGCCCAGCATCATGCCCTCGATGATGCTGTGGGGATCACCTTCCAGAATGCTGCGGTCCATAAATGCGCCGGGATCGCCCTCATCCGCATTACAGACCATGAACTTGCGCCCGTCCTCGGACACAGCCTTCATTCCTGCCTCCCACTTGACTCCGGTGGGGAAGCCCGCTCCTCCGCGGCCCCGCAGGCCTGCGTCCTTTAAGGTGGTCACCACGTCCTCGCGGGTCATGCTGTTTAAGGCCTTGGCCAGGGCCGCGTAGCCGTCTCTGGCAATGTAGGCTTCCAGGGAGGAGAACTCCATCTGTCCGCAGTTGCGGAGGGCGATGCGCACCTGGCCCTCAAAGAAGCCGATATTCTCCATCTTGGGAACGTAAATCCCCATATCATCGTCAAAATATGTATACTCCTCACAGATCTGGTCATTTACCAGATGCTTTAACACCACGTTTTCAACCTTTTCCGGGTCCATCCTGGTGTAGAAAACTCCGTCCGGCTGAACCAGGATAACAGGTCCCAGCGCGCAGGTCCCCATACATCCGGTGACCAGCACCTCCACCTCGTCCTCCAGCTTATAGGTCTTAACCGCCTCATACAGGGCATCCTTTACTTCCTGGCAGTGGGAGGAGATACAGCCCGCGCCTCCGCACACCAGCACCTGGCGCTTGTACTGTCCGCGGCGTGCCAGATATTCCTTTTTGATCACAGCCATGTCGGCGGTGCTTCTCACATTCATAACAGCCATATTCTTACTCCTCCTCCTCATAGTAACGCTTCAGAATCTGTTCCAGTTTGTCAGGATTTACCTGCTTATACACCTGGTCATCGATGGACATGGCAGGAGCCAGGCCGCAGGCGCCGATACATCTGGCCACCTCAAAGGTGAATTTCCGGTCCTTGGTGGTCTCCCCGATCTCCACTTCCAGCAGATCTTTCAGACGTTCCACGATCTTTTTACCGCCCCGCACATAGCAGGCGGTGCCCAGACAGACACGGATTGTGTGCTGCCCTCTGGGCTGTGTGGAGAAGAACGAGTAAAATGTGACCACGCCGGATACCTCGGCCAGCGGGATATCCAGCGCATCTGCGATTACCTCCTGAACCTCCAAAGGCAGATAGCCATATATACCCTGAGCCATATGAAGCACCTGGATCAGGCTTCCCTCTTTTCCCTTGTACTCCGCTGCCAGTTCACCAATCCGTTTCAGCAGAGCCGCTTCGCTGTGGTCACAGTCACAGCAGCATGAATGTGTGTTATCACCCATTGATAAAACCTCCTCTTTTTTCCTACAATTAATTACCCATTATCCCTTTGTGTTTAGAACACCGAAGGCAGCTGCAGTCCGCCCCGGTCCGTCCCTAAGC
>URUZ01000572.1 GCA_900551225.1 uncultured Clostridium sp. | reverse complement strand
CCACTGCCGCCTTTGCGAACCGGACCAGCTTATCCTTCACATCCGCCGGTATCTCACCGTCATCCGCCTCCTGCACGTGCTGCCCGTAGATGGAGAATGCAGGCAGGCCCTTTCTGGCATGGGCCGCAAGCACAGAGGCCAGATAGACTGCCCCCGGACGCTCCGTGGCATTTAATCCCCATACGCCCTTGATTGTCATTGGGTCCATGTCCATGGTCTCGGAACCGTAACACCAGCACGGGGTCACCGACAGGGTAATGTCCACCCCCTCCCGCCTGAATTGATCCGCGCAGGCCGCTGCCTCTGCCACTCTGCCGATGGTGCCGTCCGCGATCACCACCCGCACCGGCTCCCCGTTGGTGCAGCGTATTTCTTCCTCAAAGAGCTTTTTAGCCGCCAGTGCCATCCCCATGGTCTGCTCCTCCAAAGAGCCTCTCACATCCAGCATCCCCTGGCGCGCATCAATAATTGGACGGATTCCGATCACCGGATAGTCCCCCACCATTCTATTCCCTGCCATCCGCTATACCTCCATATCTTCCTGTATTTACAAGCTTTTTGTGTCTTAATTATAGCAATTCCCGGCTTTTAACTCTCGCAACTTTTTCATCTGATATGGACATTTTATGTGATTATTGATATACTTTGGTTAACAGGAACCATTTCCTGGAAATTAAAAGCGGGGTGGAACTATGAAGGCATTTCACGAAGTACGCAACTATGACGATGATTTTATGGTCTGGCATTCCTCCTATTCAAATATCAGCTATATGGCCCACTGGCACAAAGAGATAGAATTTATGTATGTCCGCTCCGGCTCCATACCGGTCACCATCACCAACCAGACCTTTTTGGCTCGGGAAGGGGATTTTGTATTCTGCGACAGCGGTGAGATCCACTACAGCCCCACCACCAGCCTGGAGAATTCCGTAGACTTCATCGTTTTTGACTGCAATATACTGAAGCCCCACTATCAGACCAGCAGCTTCTTGTCCCCTTTAATCACACGGGAAATGCAGGCGGAGTGCAGGATCGAGAAGGAATGCCATGGAATGATCAACACAGTCATACGGGAATTAAATAACAGGGCCCCCTGTTACGAGGGCATAGTGGAGGACACCCTGCACACCTTCTGGCTTCTGCTGAAACGCCATATACCCAGGAATAACAACGACCTCCTGTCCAAGGACAGGCATCTCCATGCCCTGGATTCCTTCCAGCAGCTGCTCTCCTACCTGGACGAGCACTACCAGGAAAGCGTGCCCCTGGAATATGCCGCTGAGTTCATGCATTTCAGCACCGGCCATTTCTCCAAAGTCTTTAAAAGGCTGATGGGTCTGCCCTATGTGTCCTATCTGAACCTGCTGCGCATCGAACACGCCTGCTCCCAGCTGTCCGGCACCTCCACCATCCTGGATACTGCCTTAAACTGCGGATTTAACAACATCCGCACCTTTAACCGCACCTTCAAGCAGTTCACCGGCCTGACTCCCTCGGAATTTTTAAACCTGCCGGATGCCAGCCACTACAATATCAGCTATCCTGGTCTGAAGGACCCCTCGGCGCAGATTGTGGAAAATGATTCCACCATGTTGATCCACTATCATAAGAACGGCAGTGAGCTGCTGGAGTGCGAAGATTGACCGGCTCCGGCAAAATACGGGCATCAAAACAGGCGGCTCCTTCTCAGGAACCGCCCATTGCCGGCATTCTGCGCTACGGCGCCACTATACCGCCCGGCAGAAACGGCCAGGTCTGCTTCTGCTGCCCTGACCCTGATGTGATCAATGTGTTTCAGATTCATGTCTCCCCCTCTCCGGATGAAACACACTCCTCCGGTTCCTGTCCAGAGTCCCTGACATCAGGTTGATAATCAGCTCCTCCGCGGCCGATACCCCAGCCGCTGTTCCCAGCAGTGCCAGTATAGCCCCATGTCCCAGCGCCTGCCACAGCACAGGGAACAAAAACAGTACAAAGCCGGCAGCCTTGTTGGCATACGTATGTATAAATGCCAGCTCCCCGAACCGGATATACCCCGCGGCCAGGGACATCAGGCGCACCAACACCACCCCGCCGATCATCCACGCACCCCACTCAGGAAGCTTAAGACGCGGCAGAAAGATCATCAGGCAGACCGCGGTCAGCACTGCATCCGCAATACTGTCCAACAGTGCCCCGAGTCTGCTCTCAACCTTCATCTTCCGTGCGATCAATCCGTCCGCCATATCGCTGAGGCCGCAGAACAGGTATATGATATAAAACATTCTGTCAAGAGGCGCTGTTCCCAGCAGCGCCAGCGAACCGGCAATCCGCAGCACGGTCAGGCCATCCGGCACATACCTCATTTGGCACCTCCTATACCATTTCCCCCAATTCCATGCTATGATATCCTCAGCAAATACCCACGCACAAAAGGAGATATTCCCATGAAA
>URUZ01000571.1 GCA_900551225.1 uncultured Clostridium sp. | reverse complement strand
CCATCGACACCGAGACCGAGCAGCTGATCCAGAACGCCATCTCCCGCCTGCTGGAGGGGCGCACCTCCTTCCTCATCGCCCACCGCCTGTCCACCATCCGCAACGCGGACTTGATACTGGTGCTGAAGGACGGAGATATTGAGGAAATGGGAACCCATGACAGCCTGATGGCGAAAAAAGGATATTATGAGCAGCTGTATAACTCACAGTTTGCCTGGAGCCAGGACGACGCCGAGACCATGAATTAGATATATGCCAAGAGGGCGGAAGCATGTACAGCTTCCGCCCTCTCTTAATCTCTCACACCACATCCCTGCTGCCCCCGGCCGGTTCCATGGGATAGCAGCTGTGCAGAAGCAGTTCTCCTGTGCTGTCCCCCACCGCCAGGCGGTAGGCCTGGCTGATCCGGCCTGCTATCATCTCCGCGTTATCCTTGGAGGCATCGGACACCATCACCAGATACTGGCTGCTGCTGTACTGGGTAAAGACATCGCCCAGACGCAGGGAATTCTGTATCAGATCCCGCAGCTGCTCCATCTGCTGTTCCCGGACAGCCAGCTCCGGGAAATCCCCATGGCCGTCGGTCAGGGTTATCAGTATAATATAAGAACTGATGTTTACCCTGCGCAGGCGGCGCTCCACAAACCGGTAGATATCCTTGAATGTC
Source organism: uncultured Clostridium sp. (assembly GCA_900551225.1). Lineage (GTDB taxonomy): Bacteria > Bacillota > Clostridia > Lachnospirales > Lachnospiraceae > Enterocloster. Next base: position 1,770 of record URUZ01000571.1, on the reverse strand, counting down.
TCATAATCCTGGCAGCAGGCCCCGGGGATCAGGGTCTGCTCCGCCAGCTCCTCCCTGACCTGACGCATGTCCACCACAAAGTTCTTGCTGGGACCATCGTACTCGGCCACCGCAGGCCTTCTCCCCCTGGATCTCCTGCGTTTTTTAACATTCTCCAGGCGGGCAGCCACCCGGGCCGACAGGGTGTCATAGGTATCGCCCTTGCGGCAGATGGCCCCGCCCAGGGAAACGCTCAGGCCGATGCGAAGATCCGATGTCAGGCTCACCTCCTGCAGCCGTTCCTGGATCTGACGGCACCGCTCGGTTATAAATTCCCTGTCCTGGTCAACCGGCATAAACACTACAAACTCATCGCCGCCGATCCTGCCCACAATATCATGTTTAAATACCATGGAATCCAGTACGTACGCAACCCTCTGCAGCACCTGATCCCCCGCAATATGTCCATAGCGGTCGTTGATCTTCTTGAAATAATCCACATCCATAATCAGCATCACGCCGTATTTTCTTTCTTCCAGCAGGCCGTTGATCCGTTCACGGGCCGCCGCCTGGTTGTAAAGCCCTGTCAGCCAGTCCCGCTCCGCCTCTTCCAACGGCTGCATATTCCCCGCTTTCAGCCTCTGAATTCCCGATTCCATCTGTGGTTCCTCACTTTATCCTGCTGCGGCCGGCCGGTGTGGCGGCGCAGCAAATGTCTACCACTTATTTTATCACATAATGAAACCGATTTCTAGTAGTCCGTACGGCGAATCAGTATGCGGTACTGGATATTGACCGCGGAGATAACCTCCCTCACCCGGCAGCCGGACAGCCGCCCAAACAGCTCCCCGGCGGACTCTCCCCTCCCGGCTGTCAGTTCTTCATACGTTTGACCGTACAGGAGCGCAGCCGCGGCAGTCAGGGCCATCTCCTCCATCTCCACCCCATGGCGGAACATCATTTCCAGAGGTGCGGCAACCCGTTCTCCCGCCCCCAGCTTCCTCCGCACATTCCTCGCATTTCTAAAAATGGTATCACTGATCTCCTGATTGCGGAATTTCGCCTTAGCCATTCGGGAAAATTGAAGCTGCTCTTTCTCTGAGATCTTGTATTCCGCACAAACCGCCTGATTCAGCCGCGTTTCCAACCGGTCCGTCATCTCCCGGATCTCAGGATCATTGGCCGCCTGCCCATAGCCCTCATAGCCTTTCCAGGCTCCCATGTATGCAATACAGGCGCTTATGCTGTTGTAGGTGTAGATCTTACGCCTGACCAGGGTTTTGAAATCACTGCATGCCGAAAATGCCATGAAGGGCAGAGCCTGCCCGCAGGACCCTCCGTCATATGGAAGTGTATCCACATCCTCCGACCAGATATCCAGGCTCTCCTTCTCCCCCACCGTTGTGCACAGCATCAGGCACTGGCAGATATCCGCCGTCCCGCGGTCCACATGGGCTCTCAGAAGCTCCATGCCCCTTGTGCCATTTTCCGCTGCAATCATCACACGCCGCTTTTGGGGGGCCGAGCCCAGGACCTGATCCAGATATGCTCCCACGTTATCCAGATTCTCCTCCCCCACGCACGTGAAAATGTACGCGGCCTCTGCAAGCCGTTTATCCCCTTCAGGATCACCCATCAAATATGCCTCATAATCCCTGATATCAATGACTTTACCCGGATTGCCGAAGAAGCGGATCTGATAACTGCCCGCGGCCTGGAGCCTCTGAACCAGTTCCCGGTCCCGGTCCAGGAACACGAGGCGGTATTGTCCAGGCTCCGGCTGCCTGGCCA
>URUZ01000570.1 GCA_900551225.1 uncultured Clostridium sp. | reverse complement strand
TTTATATTCTATCAAATAGAACTGGGAATGTCAATATATAAATACATAATTTTTCAATTTTTCGTCAAAATATTTCTTATCAGATAAAATTGAGGAGGGCATGGAAGATGGACGAATTATTAAAAGGACAGCCGGGCCAGTTTGAGGTCCGCACGGACCTGGCTTTGGAGCAGAAAGAGAGCTTTGAGGGGGACGGAGGGGAGATCTCCGGCGTATCTCTGAAGGAGTGGAATCACGGCAAAAGCGGGGTCAAGCTGACGGAGGTGTGCATTTTAAATGAACAGGGGGCCATGGGCAAGCCCAAGGGGACGTATCTGACCCTGGAGGCAGATGACCTGTCTAAGAAGGATGAGGATTATCACAGCGGGATCTCGGACGAGCTGGCGGAACAGCTGAAGAAGCTGATGGGAAAAATGAAGGTGGGGGAGAAGCAGGGCGTGCTCTCTGTGCTTGTAGTAGGGCTGGGAAATGCTTCTGTGACCCCGGATTCCCTTGGCCCCAGAGTGCTGAACAATCTGCAGGTAACCCGCCATCTGAACGGTGAATATGGTGCGGATTTCCTGAAGGACAGGAAACTGCCGGCAATCAGCGGGATCATTCCCGGGGTAATGGCACAGACAGGTATGGAGACAGCGGAAATCCTGAAGGGAATCATCGGTCAGACATCCCCGGATATGGTGATCGTGATCGACGCCCTGGCAGCCAGAAGCGTGCGCAGGCTGGGGACTACCATTCAGCTGACGGACACAGGGATTCATCCAGGCTCAGGCGTGGGCAACCACAGAAGCAGCCTGACCCGGGAAAGCCTGGGCGTGCCAGTGCTGGCAATTGGAGTGCCTACGGTGGTGGGGGCCGCGGCCATTGTGCATGAAACTGTGTCTGCGCTGGTGAAGGCCCTGTCCCAGAGCGAGGGAACGAAGAGCACGGGAGAATGGGTCAGCGAGATGGATTCAGAGGAGCAGTATGAGCTGATACGGGAGCTTCTGGAGCCGGAATTTGGCCCCATGTATGTGACGCCGCCTGATATAGACGAGACGGTGAAACAGTTGAGCTTCACCATATCCGAGGGAATCCACCGGGCGGTGTTCTAAAGGCGGGGCCTGACCCCGATCCGGACCTGGACCGGAGTGTTTTGGGAATTATCCCCAAATGGGTACACTTCAATGTCGGGCAGCCCGGCGTAAGTGTAGCCGGAGGAGGGCAGCCATTCTGTGACAAAGCGCTTGAAAATGTTCTGTACAGACTGCCTGTATGGGCCGCTGTCCTCGAACACTGCCCAGGCTGCGGCTGGAATCAGCAGCTCGTGCATACCCTGGGGAACGGGGGAATCGGTGGCTGCCCCAATATAATAGTAGATCTCCTGTGGATTCAGATAGACGCTGAGACCTAGAATCCCCTGGGGCGGCTGGTTGGACAGACGGTGGATGGAGGGCAGCCAGCCCTCGTCCAGGGCGTGCTGCCAGAACGGCGGGACGATCACTTTATTGTGATCCCAGTTATCGGTCAGGGTCAGCCGGATGCCTACGATCCGCATAGGCTCTTTTTCTTCGATCCGGTACGGCAGAGGCGTATCCCCTGCGACCTCCACGGAAAAACGGATCGGAGGGTAAGCGTTCAGGACACAGCCCTCGTTTCTGGCTGCGGTTGGGGAAATGCCGTGGACGCTTTTAAATGCACGGTTGAATGCAGTTGGGGAGGTGTAGCCGTATTGCAGGGCAATATCCAGCACCTTCCGGCCCGTGGACTGCAGTTCAAATGCAGCCTGGGTCATTCTGCGGCGGCGGATATACTCCGACAGGGAGACGCCCGCCACATAGGAAAACATGCGCTGGAAATAGTAGGTTGAACAGCATGCGATGCGGGCCGCCTCATCGTATGACAGTTCCTGGTCCAGGTTTTTTTCTATATATTCAATGGCATTACTGATGTTTGCCAGCCACTCCATGACGTGCCTCCTACAATTCTCTTAGTTTGAGTATGCCTGATCCCGCATTTCTTTGGGCCATATTTCCCGCAAAGTGTGACGCACAGCTGACGAAAAGCAATTTTCAGACACGCTATAGTATCTACTGTAGCGCATTAAAAATTTTATAGCAAGATATTTGCACAAAAAACAACCCGGCAGGGAGGATCGTATATGCGAGGTATCCCCTGCCGGATGGCTTTAATGCTGGAATTTCTCCAGCGCGGTATTCAGTTCCACATGCTCCCTGGCCGCCTCGTCCACGGGAATCCCGCTCACAGCGGCCGCGATGGACTGGTACATAGCCTTTACACCGGCAGCGGCGCCCATGGGATGGCCCTGGACAGCGCCTCCGGCTGCCAGGATGATGTCAGTGCCCAGGTCGTCGATGAACTGCTGCACCATGCCGGGATGCACCCCTCCGCCGCAGATGGGCATGGTGGGACGCAGGTGGCCCCAGGGCAGGCTCAGGTTCATGGCGGTTTT
>URUZ01000569.1 GCA_900551225.1 uncultured Clostridium sp. | reverse complement strand
ACCCAGGACAGCCGGCGTGTGTACCGGGACGACACCCTCTGCAGCCGGTTTCAGCTGGACGTCGGCGGCAGTGTATATGAGTCAGGCCGCAAAGATCTCTATTTTGAGTACGCCCTGCTGGAGCTGTACCGCAGACTTCCCCCGGCGTACCGCCTGAAATGCTGCTTCACCTGCCAGTATTCCGATTACTCCCCCTATGGCTCCGATGATTTCGGCACCATGCTGTGTTACAGTAACCATAAAGAGTCCTATCTGAAAGTCAGCAGCAAGGCGGATTATTTCCAGTATCTGGAAGGTCTTTCCTGCTGCCTCCGCCAGGAGACGGACCTGTGCTGTGATTTTGAACCACGGGTCAAATGCAGCGGCTACCGCGGTTTCCTCACCTGAGAATCCATCAGCTCCAGAAATGCCTCCTCCGGCAGTGGTCTGGAATAGTAGAAACCCTGGATCTTGTCCGTTCCCGCTGCCTTCAGATATCCGCACTGTTCCCTGGTCTCCACGCCCTCTGTGATGATCTCCGCTCCAATAGACCGGAAACAGGCGATGATGGATTCCAACAGAATCCGGTTCCTGGGATTGCCGATGTCATCCACCAGTGTCTTGTCCAGCTTGATGCTGCAAAATGGCAGATTCAGCACATAGGCCAGGCTGGAATATCCGGTGCCGAAATCATCCAGATAGAACAGAAATCCCTTTCTGATCAGCTGGTTCATCACCTCCAGCACCCGCGTGGTGTCCTCGGCGATGATGCGCTCTGTGATCTCAATGCACAGCCGTCCGGGCGCCACGCCGAAGCGCTCTGTCAGCTCCAGCATCCGCTCCGCCATATCCGCCTCCAGAAACTGCTGGATAGAGAAGTTGATGGACACGGAACCTGTATACCGGGGATGGTCCCTCATAAACCGGCAGGCCATCTCAATGACCATCCAGCTGAGCCCGATGATCAATCCACGTTTTTCCGCCAGGGGGATAAATTCAGCCGGGGATACATTTACCCCATCCTCATCCTTTAACCGCAGCAGCGCCTCGCACCCGTCGAATACTTCCTCTCTGCAATTGTAGATGGGCTGGAAGTCCAGGTAAAAGCTGCCGTCCTTCATGCCCTTTTTAATCAGCTCCACCAGCTGGTTCTGGCGCTTAAAGACCATGTACATCTCTTGGGAGAAATGGACGCGGCAGCTGATCCCCACGTCCTTCACCGTACTGATGGCGTAGTCCAGGCAGGCGCTCAGCTCCCCCGCATCGCCCACACCGATTAGCGGGTCAATGTCCGCGATATTCACCGTCACATGGCACCGGTACTGTTCAAAACTCCAGGGCTGTTCAAACCGGGCGGTCACCCGGGCGCAGTATTCCTCAAAGGCCGGTTCCGGCATATCCTGGAAGATGACGCCGAAGCGCACGCCTGAGTACCTGCATACAATCCCCTCCCCGCTGGCCTCCCGTATGTATCCGGCAATCATTTTAATAAAGGCATCGCCCACTCTGGTGCCATACTTCTCATTGACATTCTTAAACTGGCAAATGCTGACAATCACCGCCCTGAACCGCTTCTCCTGCCGGGCCAGCCGCTCCATCTGGTAATAAAACAGTTCTCTGGTAGCCAGACCCGTCATATCGTCCGTGTGGATCTTCTGGTTCTGAAAACTGATAAACAGGTTCAGCAGCGCCACCGCCATGGTGACCCCGGCCATCATCACATCGGGGCAGGCCGCCTGGATGGTGGCCAGAATCAGCACCATCGCCGGCGCAATCTTCATCACCCGCTGCATGGAAGCCTCCACCTGCTTCCTTTGACGGAAGTAGCACAGGGTCACCAGCCCCAGCTCAATCACAAAGAGCAGGTAGATCAGCAGGTTTCCCGGCCCTTTTAAGTAAGCGCCGTCCGCTCCCAGTGAAAAGATCACCCCTGTCTTAAAGTTGGTCACCACAACTGCCAGATACAGCAGAAACAGCCCCAGGGAAATGTTCCTGGCCCGGTAATAACAGGTCTTGTCCGGGGTATCCTTGTGGATCAGCAAAAAGAAATACCCGGATATCAGCAGTATCACCGCTGCCAGGCACGCAAAATACAGGGAATTTAAAAGCTGCAGAAGCCAGACAGGAATACTCAGATGACGCTCCATGCACCAGATCACAACAATATTCAGAACAATTGAAAACAGCGAGGCAAATAGACACTCATAAAACAGGTTCGTCTGCTGTTCCATATGGGAAATCCGCTCTTTCGAATAAAAAGCTAAGATAATAATGATAATACACGCAATATACTCCGCCTCAATGGCCCAATGCATCCAAAAATCTCCTTTCGACAATTATCTATTGTACATTATAGCGTGCATTTTAGAATTATGAAACAAAAAATTACAAAAAATAGGATTTTTCCCATATTTTACCTCTTCATGAAACCCCCTCCGCCTGGGGCTGTCTCTTATACACATCTGACGCTGCCGACGAGCGATCTAGTGTAGATCTC
>URUZ01000568.1 GCA_900551225.1 uncultured Clostridium sp. | reverse complement strand
TGCATATTCTTATGCTACACTAAAAATATATAAAGTTCAACTGTTTCTTAAACACAGTGGGAATCAGGCGTTGGCAGCGTACTGTGGTTGGGAAATGCCGAAAAAAGGAGAATGTGAAGATGGAAAAAACAGATCAGAGATACGGAGCGTATGTGCAGATTTTAAAGGAAGAGCTGAAACCGGCTATGGGATGTACGGAGCCTATCGCCCTGGCTTATGCGGCGGCTGTGGCAAGGGAAATGCTGGGCGCCCTGCCGGAGAAGGTACTGGTACAGGCCAGCGGCAGCATCATTAAGAACGTAAAGTCTGTAATTGTGCCCAATACCGGACATTTAAAGGGTATTTCTGCGGCAGCGGCAGCCGGAATTGTGGCTGGTGACCCATCCAAAGAACTGGAGGTTATCTCTCATGTTGCGCCGGAGAAAGTGGCGGAGATCGGAAAGTTCCTGGAATCCACGGAGATCGAGGTTGAGCACGTGGAGAACAACATTACCTTTGACATTATTGTGACCCTGTGGAAGGGTGAGGACAGCACCATGGTCCGCATCGCCAACTATCACACCAACATTGTACATAAAGAGAAAAACGGCCAAGTGGTTATGGATATTCCCGTGGCCGATGAGAGCGAGGAGGGCCTGACAGACCGCACCCTGCTGACCATGGAGGGAATCTGGGACTTTATCAACACCATGGATGTGGAGGATCTGCGGGGATTGCTGGATCAGCAGGTGAGCTACAACATGGCCATCGCTGAGGAGGGTCTGAAACAGGATTATGGCGCGAATATCGGCAAGGTGCTGCTGGACACCTACGGCGAGGACGTCCGCACCAGGGCCAAGGCCATGGCAGCGGCTGGTTCTGACGCCAGGATGAACGGCTGTGAGCTTCCGGTTGTGATCAACTCCGGCAGCGGCAACCAGGGGATCACTGCCTCTGTTCCCGTGGTGGTATATGCCAGGGAGCTGAAGGTTTCCGAGGATAAGATGTACCGCGCGCTGGCTCTGTCCAACCTGACGGCCATTCACCAAAAGACCAGAATCGGCAGGCTTTCCGCCTACTGCGGCGCAGTCAGCGCAGGGGCAGGAGCAGGAGCAGGAATCGCTTACCTGTGCGGAGGCGGCTATGACGAAGTGGCCCATACCGTGGTTAACGCGCTGGCAGTTGTATCCGGTATTGTGTGCGACGGAGCGAAAGCCTCCTGCGCAGCCAAGATCGCTTCCTCAGTGGATGCGGGAATCCTGGGCTACAATATGTATGTCCGCGGCCAGCAGTTCTACGGCGGCGACGGCATTGTGACCAACGGCGTGGAAGCCACCATCCAGAACGTGGGACGCCTTGGCAAAGAGGGCATGAAGGAGACCAACGACGAGATCATCCGCATTATGATCGGGTGCTGATCTTAATCGGCCATATACAGATTACACAAATATCCATCCGCATTTTAGGCAGAAAACCGCATTGACAGCCATAGGCTTCTGGGGTAATATTGAGAATAATACTGCGCCATAAGAGAATCTTGCGGCAAAGTGAGGAATTCAACTAAACCCTATGAACTGACCCCAAGCGCGGCTGACGGGAAAGGCGGATGGAATCGTGATCAGACACGGAACACGTGTATTTTCAGGTACGCCTTTTGGCGTACCTTTTTTAGTGCCAATCAAACACAGGAGGATCAAACATGGAGACCAGAATCGCGGTGATCGGAATAATTGTGGAGAACAAGGAGTCGGTGGAGACGGTCAACACCATCCTTCACCAGTACAGCCAGTATATCATAGGGCGCATGGGCCTGCCCTATGAGAAGAAGAAAATGAACATTATCAGTATCGTGGTGGATGCCCCCCAGGACGCCATCAGCGCCCTGTCCGGCAAGCTGGGCCGTCTGCCGGGGATCACCTCCAAGGCGCTGTACTCCAGATCAGGAGAACCCCAGAAATGACCGGCGCCGAAAAACGCGGACTGATTGACCGGCTGGAAGGGGGGCAGGATCTGGACAGGGAGCTGCTGGGGCGGCTGATTGCAGAGCGGGACCAGGATACGGGCCGGTATCTGTTCTCCCGGGCCAGACAGGTGCAGCAGAGGCATTTTCAGAACAAGGTTTACATACGGGGTCTCATTGAATTTACCAATTATTGTAAAAATAACTGCTATTACTGCGGAATTCGCAGGGACAACCGCCAGGCAGAGCGCTACCGGCTCACAGAGGAACAGATTCTGTCCTGCTGTGAGAATGGGTACGGGCTGGGATTCCGTACCTTTGTGCTCCAGGGCGGGGAGGACCCCTGGTACACGGATGAGCGGATGGAGAGGCTGATTTTGCGCATCAAGGCCGCTTATCCGGACTGTGCGCTGACCCTCTCCATTGGGGAGAAGGACAGGGAGAGCTATGAGCGGTTCTACCGGGCCGGGGCGGACCGGTATCTGCTGCGCCACGAGACGGCGGACAGGGACCACTATGCCAGGCTGCATCCCGGGGAACTGACCCTGAAGCGGCG
>URUZ01000567.1 GCA_900551225.1 uncultured Clostridium sp. | reverse complement strand
GGGTATGTCTCCCCGGTTTCATTCACCGTCACCGTGCCCTCTTCCAGGTCCAGGGTCAGGGTCTGGCCGTCCCTGACTTTTTGGCTGATCCCCCTGCAGGTCACAGGCACCAATCCCAGGTTAATGGAATTTCTGAAGAAGATTCTGGCAAATGACTCTGCAACCACCGCGGAGGCCCCCATATTTAACAGGGCGATAGGCGCGTGTTCCCGGCTGCTGCCGCAGCCGAAGTTGGTACCCGCCACAACGATTCCCCCTTTTGGGAAATTGGCCGCTATATCTTCACTGACTCCCCAGAGGCAATGGCTGCCAATCTCTTTGGGGTCTGTTACTGCAAGAAAACGTCCCGGATAGATCTGATCCGTATCAACATTTTTCCCTACTACAATGATTTTCCCTTCCAGTCTTGTATTCATCTCTCTCCCTCCCTATAGGTATTCCCGTGGATCTGTGATGACGCCGTTTAAGATGCTGGCCGCCACCGTGGCCGGGCTGGCCAGATAAATCCGGGCCTGGGTGGACCCCATGCGCCCCGGGAAATTGCGGTTCGTGGAACTTAAGCACACCTCCCCAGGAGCCAGAACCCCTTCATGTGCCCCGAGACAGGCGCCGCAGCCAGGGGTAGTGACCGTGGCCCCCGCCTTCATCAGATCCTGGATATACCCTTTATCCAGGCAGGACAGCATCACTTCCCTGGAAGCGGGCACAACAATCAGCCTGGTATACTCAGGAATATGTTTTCCACGCAGAATGACGGCAGCTGCCGCGATATCCTCCTCACGGCCTCCTGTACAGCTGCCGATATAGCCCTGGTTGATCCTTACCTCCCCCTGTGCCAATACTTCCGTGACCGGATAAACATTGTCAACGCTGTGGGGGCAGGCAAGCTGCGGTTCCAGCTCTCCCACATTGAACACATGGTTTTCCTCGTAATCGAAATCCGCGTCCGTGTACATGACTTCAAAGTCCCTGACAGCCCGGGCCGAGACATAGTTCAGCACATCTTCGTTGGGCTGCATATATGCGGTTTTAGCCCCCATCTCAACAGCCATATTGCAGATCACCATGCGGCCTGCCACATTTAAAGACTCCACATAGCTTCCGGTGAAATCAATTGCCTTGTATACCGCTCCATCCGCTTTTATCCTGCCAAGTACATTTAACACAACATCCTTTGGGTATACCCCCTTGGGCGCCTGTCCCTCCAGGCGGACTTCAATGATCTCCGGAACCCTGAACCAAAGCTCCCCTGTCATGAGTATTGTGGCCATATCGGTAGCCCCGCAGCCGGTCCCCATTGCTCCAAATGCTCCGTGAGTTGTTGTGTGGCTGTCAGTTGCCACCACAATCATGCCCGGGTAAATGACCCCTGCCTCGGGCATCACCTGATGGCAGACGCCGCAGTTGGTATCAAAATGGTACTTCAGTTGATTCTTCTTTGCAAACTCCCTCATCTCCCCATGGTTGGCAGCGCTCTTAATATCCGGCGTGGGCGCGTAGTGGTCAAACACAAATGCCGCCCTGGTGTTGTCCCAGACCCGCTCTCCTCCCATCTCATAAAATGAGTAGACTGTCTGGAGATACAAATCATTGATCTCAGCAAAGTCAACTTTTGCAGTCACGATTTCTCCTGTAGCGACTTTTTTTCGTCCGCTGTTCTTTGCCAGAATCTTCTCAATCGCATGCATGATGCCCCCTCCTTTTTCTTTGTATATCGTATACGATATTCATATTTAGTGATTTTACCATATCATATTTGACAGAATTGTGCAATCTACTTCTTGTTTTTCCTTAAAATATTGTGTATTTTATCAATACCGTGGCCAAATCACCAACAGATTTGACAAACGATTTTCCCCTGTGGTATCATTTGGATATGACAATAGCCAATTGGCCGAAAGGGGAGACAGCAGCATGGAATCATTGGAAATGATACCGGCCCGGACCCGCATTACCTCCATTTTAAAAAAGGCCCTTTTTAATGGAGAATACAAGAGCGGGGATGAGCTGAGCTTAACTGATATTGCAAAAAAACTGGGCGTCAGCCGGACTCCTGTCCGGGAGGCATTCCAGTCCCTGGCAGCGGACGGCCTGATTGAGCTTCGGATGAATAAGGGGGCCATTGTAAAGCCAATGGACGAGAAATTTATCAGAGAGCACTATGAGATGCGCATTCTGTTAGAAGGTGAGGCTGCCGCCCGCGCCGCCGGGAACAGTATGGAGGTATCGGAGCTTCTCACCCGGCTTTACCACCTGCAGGACAACCTGGATATTATGAGTGTCAGCGAATATGAAGAGCTAAATCTGCTGGTTCACACCTCTGTCTGGGACGCCGCAGATAATCAGAAGCTGTACAGCTTCCTGATGAGTCTCTGGAACGGACCATCAGTGGGCAAATACACTGGGGCCAGAGAACATTTCACCCAGTCTACGGCAGAACACATCCAGATTCTTCTGGACATCCGGGCCGGTGACGCCAGCGCTGCCCGGATGGATATGGAACAGCATATCAGGCGGAGCATGTACAATATTTTAAAGCCTCA
>URUZ01000566.1 GCA_900551225.1 uncultured Clostridium sp. | reverse complement strand
GGCAGCGTCAGATGTGTATAAGAGACAGCCTTGTATGAGGGAGCATTTCACGGGAATCTGGTGCAGCAAAGCCTTTATTCGGTAGGCATGATCGGGGCAGCCCTTGTGATCAGCACTGTGCTGGCCGTGGTTCTGGCCCTTCTGTCTACCTGGTCCAGGGTGCTGGAGAGCCTTATTGATACGCTGACCACCCTGGCCCATCCGCTGCCGGGGCTGGCTCTGCTGCCGCTTATTATCATGTGGTTTGGCACGGGAACGGGGGCGGTGACGGCCATTGTGGTCCACTCCGCCCTTTGGCCCGTGTTGGTGAACCTGATCAGCGGCTTTAAATCCATGCCCCATATCTACGGGGATATCGGCAGAAGCCTGTCCATGTCTCCTGGGGCCATCACCATGGAGATCCGGCTCAGGGCCTCCCTCGCATATCTGATCTCCGGCCTTAAGATTGGCTGGGCCAGAGGCTGGAGGGCATTTATCAGCGCGGAGATGGTGTTCGGCGCTGTGGGCGCCAAGGGCGGCATCGGCTGGTATATTCTGACCCAGCGGACGTTTATGAACACAGCAGGATTGTTCGCCGGTATCATTCTGGTAATTATCATCGGAATGCTGGTGGAGGATGTGCTGTTTGCGTCCATTGAGAAACACACCCTGGAAAAATGGGGCATGAAGGCAGTATAAAAGCATCGGCAGAAAGGAGCGAGATATGCTGGAGGTGAGAAACCTGTTTAAAGCCTTTGAGGTATCGGGCGCTGAACACCAGGTGATACAGGATCTGAGCTTTGTGGTCCGGGAACGTGATTTCTATATGATTCTGGGGCAGAGCGGCTGCGGCAAGAGTACGCTGCTGCGGATGATCGGCGGATTTGAACAGCCCGACAGGGGAGAGATCCTGCTGGGAGGGAAGCGGGTGGAGAAGCCGTCCAGGGATATGATGATGGTCTTTCAGGACTTTGACCAGCTGTTTCCGTGGTTTACACTCATCGGTAATCTGATCTATGCGCTGAAAAAGGTGAAAATGCCTGTGCCCGGACAGGATTTCCGCGGATATGCGCTGAAGTATCTGAGAATGGCGGGCCTGGAGGATTTTCAGGACAGCTATCCCCACCAGCTGTCCGGGGGCATGAAGCAGAGAGGGGCACTGGCCAGGGCGCTGTGCTTAAAGCCAGGTATCCTTTTGATGGATGAGCCTTTTTCCAGTTTGGACTATATGACAAAGCGGGGCCTTTATCAGAGTGTAAAAGAGATGGCCGCGCAGACAGGGGCCACCGTGATTATGGTGACCCATGACATTGAAGAAGCGCTGATTCTGGGCACTTCCATCAGTGTGCTGTCCCGGGAGAAGGGCAGATTTACGGAGGTGTATGAGCGTGGGGCAGGTGGGTTTGAACCGGAGGTCAGGGAGCAGTTGGTATTAGTACAGCGTTGAATAAATACCTAAGTCATAGCACCCGCTATCTACGCCAGGAGCACGCCTGCGAAGCTAGCCGCAGGGTCCACTACGCCGTCGCTTCGCAGACGTAACTGACGCAGATATCGGGCACTATGACTCAGTTATCTATGTCACACTGTACTAGGTACACTGTGACTGTTCCATATTCCGGATTTCCTGTGAGGGAAATGATTCTGGGTCCGTACATGGGATTTTCAAAACTTCCTGCCAGAACCGCGCTGCGCCGGCAGTAGGACTTTATCATGCTGATGAAGTCAGCATTTCCATAGATTACATTATAATAAGGGCGGTTTTCCTCAATATAGTCCAGTTCATCGGTCAGACAGATGTACTGGATTTTGTTTTTGGTAATGTACTGTTCCAGCTGGTGTTCATTTTCCAGGTAGGGAAGGTTCCTGTAATCCAGAAGCATTCCCTGATCAAAGTAAAATCCGGTGTTGAGATTGGCGATTGTCCTGGCATCTGGGGGCACCAGGCGGCTCAGCTGTTCCAGGTAGCTGTGGTAGGAAGGGACGTTCCGCCAGGGCCCGACCTGGGCGTGGCAGTTCCATATCAGAAAGATAAGGGTCATGCCCACGGCAAGAGCGCGTCCGGGGACCTCAAACAGCCTCAGCAGCTGAAACAGGCAGACCCATCCCAGCAGCAGGAAGAAGATGATGGAGGTCTGGTTGTACCGGCCAATGACCACCATACCTGCGGCCAGTCCTGCTACGGCGGACAGAAGGACCAGCGTGCGGCGGCACCAGAGGCGCGCTTCCTCCTCCGCGCTGCTTCTGAGAAACATCCATGCTAAAAGGAGGAGAAGAAGCAGCACAGGAAGCAGGATCAGCTCCGGCCGCAGGTCGGGTATGTAATATGTGCCGCTTTCCTGGGCGTAGATAGTCCTGAAATAGTCCAGAAACTGGGAAATGCGGCCCGAGGCAGTGGCGCTCAACTCGAATTCCTGTTCACCGTAGCGGAAGTAATTGGGGATAAAATGGGGGTCAAACAGGAAGCTTATGCCTACAAAAATGGAGGCGATGGCTCCGGTGACTGCGGTGTAGAGGAGGAGGCGGCGGATGGAGCGGATGGAGCGGGTGGAGCGGATGGGACG
>URUZ01000565.1 GCA_900551225.1 uncultured Clostridium sp. | reverse complement strand
GAGATCTACACTAGATCGCTCGTCGGCAGCGTCAGATGTGTATAAGAGACAGACGCAATATTAACATCCTCATCGGAGAATACACCTCTCACCTGGTCCATGGATTCGCCGAAGTTCACCTGGTCATACTGTCTGTGGGCATTGTCCAGCACCATGCCCTTCTCCGTCAGGTGAAGATGGGATTTGTTGTCATTGTTGGGGTCCGACTCCCTGTATACCAGGCCTTTCTCCTCTACCTTTTTCAGGATCTGTGAGACGGCGCCCTTTGTCTTTCCATAATCCCTTGCCAGCTCCGTCACCGTAATACCCGGGTTGTCCGCAATGTGTTTCAGCGTGTGAACCTCAACTGAGGTGTACTCCTGTCCGGTTCCATAGTCCTGGGGCACTTTTGTCGAAATATAGAGATTCGCCACCTGATGAAGAATATCCACTGCCTCTACATTGGTGTACTCTTTGTTGTTCCGGTTCTCCGTCATATCCATTCCTCTGATTATTCTATATATTTATAATTAATATCGTTAAATCTCACCTGATTCCTCTTCCGGAGTAAGCTTTTTCATGGCGCGGCTTAAATGGAACTTCATATACTTGCTGGCCTCATCTGCATTTCCGCTCTCTATCTTATAGAGAATGGCCTCATGATCCATCAGAGTAGATGAGGATACGCGGTTTGAATGGATCGTATACTGCTTGGAGATCTCCAGCAGATCGTACAGGTTCCTGTACATGTTGTCCAGCACCGGATTCTTGGCCGCATTGATCACGTGGAAATGGAAGTCATGGGAGGCCTTGATCATGGCCTCGTCATCCCGGTCCGGGTTGTCGATGGCCGCAAGCATCTGCTGGATGGACTGGTGCATCAGCCGTATATCCTCATCGGTCCTCCGCTTGGCCGCGTAGTAGGCTGCCGCCGACTCCAGAAAAATCCGTACTTCAAACAAATTTTCAATGGTCTCCATGGTGATCTCCGAGGCAAAGTTAGCCTTGGGGTTCAGCAGCTGGATGTCCACCTTCTGCACAGTCATCCCATCCACGGTGTTGCTCACTATGCCGATGTATTCCAGTATCCGCAGCGCCTCTCTCACCGGGACCCTGCTGACTCCAAACTTAGTGGCCAGCTCCCGCTCCGAGGGAATGGTATCCCCCTCCTTCAGCTCACCGGACATGATCTGCGACTTAAACCAGTCCAGTATAATCTCATAATATTTATTGGACGATGCTTTTTTCTCCATCGATAATTCTCCTTGCCCTGCATATCTGCATCCACGGTATACTTATGTATACCATTGTTAATTAGGATACAGGAATTGCCTGAAATTGTCAATAGCAACCACTTTGATACTTTATTAACATTGCATAAAAAAATCGAAAATAAGTCTTTCCTTTTGTCTGTATCTGTGGTATTCTATAGAAAACGCGGTGGTATACCACTTTTAGGCTTTTAGTTTTTACGGTATACCGATTTAACATGTAAATGTAAAAAAGCAAGGAGGATTCCATGGAAACCACGAACCAACATACACGCAGCCTGGCAGCGTACCTGCACGGCATGAATTTTGACAGCCATACCGTGGATATCACGAAGATGTGCATCGAAGACTTTATTGGCGTAGCCATTGCCGGCTCCGCTAAGCCGGAGTCCCAGATCTGGAAAACGTATTATTCCGGGAAAGTCACCCAGGCCCAGGCCTCCACCTTCCAGCCCGGCTTCCCACCGGCCACAGTGGAACAGACGGCAGCCCTCAATGCAGTGTTCGGCCATGTGATGGATATGGATGATGTGCACAACGCCTCCATTACCCACCTGGCGGTCATCACCGTTCCCACTGCCTTTGCCCTGGGACAGCATCTTAAGAAGAGCGGACGTGAAATCATCGAGGCCGTGGCCGCAGGATACGAGGCGGGCGCCCGGATCGGGGAAGCCATCAACCCCTCCTCCTATAAATACTGGCATACCACAGGCGTGGTAGGAGCCTTCGCCGCAGGGACCACAGCGGCCAAGCTGCTGGGACTTACCGCGGAGGAGCTGGTCAACTGCCTTGGCTCCGCAGGCACCCAGGCCGCCGGCCTCTGGGAATTCCTGGCCAGCGGTTCCATGAGCAAGGTGCTTCACACCGCCAACGCCAACCTGTGCGGGCTGCGTTCCGCCGAACTGGCTAAGCTGGGCTTTACCGGGGCCCCCACCATACTGGAGGGCGACCGGGCATTTGTCCAGGCGCTGGCCCCTGACTATGATCTGGACAGCCTGGTGAAGGGCTTTGGCAAGGGGTACCGCATCGCAGAGAATTCCTTTAAGCCATACGCCTGCTGCCGCCATACCCACTCGGCAAACTACTGTATAGAGAAGATCCTCTCCTCCCACGACCTGGTTCCGGCGGACATTGAGTCCATCACTGACGATACATACAGCACGGCGGTCCAGACCACCAACAATCCCTACCCCGAGAATCCCTATGCGGCTAAGTTCAGCCTGCAGTTCTGCATCGCGGCAGCCATTGTGCTGAAGGATTTAAGCGACCGCACCTTCACGGTGGAGAATATCAATAATCCT
>URUZ01000564.1 GCA_900551225.1 uncultured Clostridium sp. | reverse complement strand
GGCCTGGGTGCGCTGGGCTGACGGGCTGCTGGCCTGGGTGCGCTGGGCTGACGGGCTGCTGGCCTGGGTGCGCTGGGCTGACGGGCTGCCTCTTATTCCGGCACAGGGCGCTGCCCTGTTCCTGCCCGCTCACAGCAGAACCCCCAGAGCAGCCAGATCTTCCCGGATCTCCTGCTCCTGCATTTCCCCGGCGCCTGTGCCGCCCTGCATAACCGCTGGCTTGGATTTTCCGTGGAAATCACTTCCGGCTGTGACGGCCAGCCCCAGGCTGCGGGCTGTCTCTCTGTAATACGCCTGCTCCGCGGCGCCGTGATAGCTGCAATATACCTCAATCCCCCGAAGGCCGCAGCGGGCCATATACGCTATGGAATCCCGGTTCTTGCCCACAGTGATATCCGGGTGTGCAACAACCGTAATTCCCCCCTGATCCAGAATCATCCGGTTGATCTCCTCAAAACTCCTGTAATGGATCTGGGTGTACCCCGGCTTTCCCTGGGAGGCAAAATCCCAGTAAAAGTTCACATAAGGGTTACCGGCCCGCGCTCCGCCCGGCCGGTAGGGGTCTAAAAGTCCGCAGTCCTTGTTGGCCGGCTCCTCCAGAGCCTCCCTGGCAATGTCCTCCACCACAGCAAGGCCGTAGGCATTCTGGGACGTTACCCTGTCATCGTCAAAGGCCAGGCCCAGGCTGTGGAAGAACTGAAGGCGGCTGCCGGAGCACTGCCGCTCCTGATCCAGAATCTCCTCCTCGATCTCACGGAAAGCCGCGTGGGCGCTGTCCACCCCGTATCCCAGCAGGTGCAGGTTCTTCCCGTTCAGATGGCAGTCCATCTCCACGCCAGGCACGAACCTTATCCCCAGCCGCTCTGCTGCGGCCCGGGCTTCCTCCAGCCCGCGGACAGAGTTATGGTCAGTCAGGGCCATGGCGGCCAGACCGGACCGGACGGCCCGGGTAACCAGCTCTTCAGGGGACAATTCGCCGTCCACACTGACGGCAGAATGCATGTGCAGATCTATTTTTCCCATATTTTTCCTCCTTGGATATGTGATGTAGTTTATACGCTGCTGATCAGCACTCCGCCTTGGGCTGTTCTGCCTGCCGGCCTGCCGGCCGTCTGGCAACGCGGGTGAGACACAGGATCAGCAGCACAGGGAACACAATGGACGCCAAGAGTCCCAGGCGGATGCTTCCCCCCATGGCGGCTGACACCATTCCCACTGTGGCCGGGCCGGCTGAGCAGCCCACATCCCCGGCCAGAGCCAGAAGGGCAAACATGGCCGTTCCGCCCTTGGGCACAGCGGCTGAAGCCAGGCTGAATGTGCCGGGCCACAGGATTCCCACCGACAGGCCGCACATGCCGCAGCCCACCAGCGCCATAGCCGGCAGAGGTGAAAATGCAGCCAGCAGATATCCTGCCATACACAGGACACAGCTTCCCGCCATGGTTGCCACCAGGGGAATCTGCTGGGAGAATTTAGCATACGTGGCCCTGGCGATGCCCATCATCAGGGCGAACATGCAGGGCCCCATCAGATCTCCGATGGCCTTGGTTACGCCCAGAGCCGACTCTGCGAAGGCGGAAGCCCACTGGCTCATGGCCTGTTCAGAGGCGCCGGCGCAGATCATCAGCATGGCAAAGATCCAGAATACGCTGCTTCCGGCCAGCTGGCGGATGGACATTCCCTGCCCCTCCTCAGTCAAGCGCTGGATGGGAACCCGTGAGAAGTAAAATGCGTTGATAAGCGGTACCACTGCCCACAGAATTGCCAGCGTCCGCCAGCTGGCGATCCCAAACAGCCAGAAAAATACGGTGGTGAGGATGACTACCAGCATGTGCCCCCAGCAGTAAAAGGAATGCAGCAGGCTCATGGCAGCCTCCTTGCGCTCAGTAGGGCAGGCCTCCACAATGGGGCTGATGAGCACTTCGATGAGGCCCCCTCCGATGGCATACATAATCACTGCCGCTGCAAGCCCGCTAAAGCTCCCCGGAAAAATCTCTGGGAATATCCCCAGGCCGGCGATGCCTCCGGCGCAGAACAGATGAGCCAGGACCACTGATACGCGGTATCCGATGCGGTCCACGAATCCTGCGGCCAGCAGGTCCACAATCAGCTGAACGCCGAAGTTCATGGTGACCAGGAATGTGATTTTGTCCAGAGATATATCATAGGTTTTCTGGAAGGTGAGGAACAATAGCGGGGCGAAATTGTTTACAATGGCCTGGGTTATGTAGCCGATGTAGCTGGCCCGCAGAGTGTGGTTGTAATTTTGGCGAATTGACATGGCAGCTCCTTGAGGTATATGATATGTTTTATTTATTAAACCAACTTTAATAAATATACTTTAAAATATCTCGGATGTCAAGTTATTCATTTAAAATATTCCACCTGCAGGATTCTCCGCCTAGAATGTCGCTTCGGCGATATTATTCCTCACCGCCACATTGCGATCCTCGCGCAGCGTTTTTTGTTTTATAGAGGCACTTAGGTCAGTTTACAAGAGACTATACACAAAACGAGAAACGGGCTGCTGACAATAAACGGCGGTATACTCCCAATAAGGGGTATACCGCA
>URUZ01000563.1 GCA_900551225.1 uncultured Clostridium sp. | reverse complement strand
ATGTGTATAAGAGACAGGCTGTTATCTGCCCTATGGGGCGCTGGAGCAGGCCATGGAGCAGATATCCGCCCTTCACTGTGAGCTGGCGGAGTCGCCGGACATCCTGATGCTCTGCACCACAGCCGTGGACTTTGAGACAGCTGCCGCCCAGAACAAGGTGGGTATCCTCATGTCCTTTGAGGGGGCGGAACCTGTGTCCTCCTGCCAGCTGCTTCACGGCTTCTACGCCTGCGGCGTCCGGGGTCTGGGGCTGGCCTGGAGCCGCAGAAACCAGGCGGCGGACGGCTGTGACTTCCTGGGGGATCTGAGGAAAGGGGGGCTCACCTCCTTTGGCCTGGATCTGATCAGGGAAGCTGAAAGCCTGTCCATGCTCATCGATGTAAGCCATCTCAGCGATGAGGGCCTGGAGGATGTGCTGAATCATGTCTCCTGCCCCATCATAGCCACCCATTCCAATGCCCGCAGCATCGCACGCAACAACAGGAACCTGACGGATGCCCAGATGAAGGAAATCGCCCGCAGGGGCGGCCTGGCCGGCATCAATGGGTGCAGCATCATCGCCTCCGAGAAAAAGGAGGACGCCGGGGTTCACAAACTGCTGGAGCACCTGGACCACATGGTGGAGGTCATGGGCGACAGCCACGTAGGCTTTGGCTTCGATTTCTGCGACCTGTTTCTGACCAGCAGCTCCCCCCAGGATCTGGCCAGAATGCCCTATGTCTCCTTTGACCTGATCGGCGGGCACGCCGCTCTCCCCGGTTTTCTGGGGGAACTGGAGCGCCACGGGTACAGTGGGGAGCAGCTGGCCAAAATCGCCGGACTCAACTGGATCTCACTGTTTCGGGCCGTATTCGGCAAATAATTCGGGAGGTTACACAAATTGAACAGAGACTTTGATAATCAAGTAAGAGAACTTTTCTCCAGATGGACTGAGGGGATCTGCCCAGGCGGCCAGATTCTGATCCGCAGGAACCATGAGACAATCTATGAACAGTGCTTCGGCTACGGGAACCTGGAGAACCGCATTCCCATCACCCAGGACAGCATTTTCCACGTTGCTTCCATCTCCAAGCAGTTCACCGTGCTGGCGGTCCTGCTGCTGCAGGAGGACGGGAAGCTGAATGTAGATGATGATATCAGGCAGTATGCAGGCGATCTGGTTTCTTTTGAGGAGCCGGTGACCATCCGCCAGATGTTCAACAATGTCAGCGGAATCCGGGATCAGTGGGAGCTTCTGTTTATGCGCGGGATCAAGATCAACGATTCCATTGGCATGGAGGATGTAAACGCAACCATCCGCCTGCAGAAAACCCTGAATTTCCCGCCCCAGGAAGGATACCTCTACAGCAATACAGGTTTTCACCTGCTGTCTGTGATCGTAGAACGGCTCAGCGGCAAGACCTTCCCGGATTTTGTAAAGGAGCGGATCTTTACCCCTCTGGGCATGGATCACACCATGGTCCGCAGCAGCTACTGCCAGGTGATTCCGAATCTGGCCTATTCCTACCAGGATGAGGGCAGCAGTTCCTTCTACTACAATCCCCTGAACTACTCCCTGTACGGCCCCACCTCCGTCAACACCTGCGCCAGGGACCTGGTCCGCATCATCCGCGAGTATGAGTCCCCCTCCCTGTTCAGCCGGGAGACCGTGGACACGGTGCTGAAGGCGGCTGTGCTGAAGGATGGGACAGAGATTGAATACTGCGGGGGCATGATGACCCATATGTTCCAGGGAATGAAAGTCTATGAGCACAGCGGCGCGGATGCCGCCTACCGCGGCCAGCTTCTGTGGATTCCCGAAAAGCAGCTGGAGATCGTGGTTCTCAGCAACACCACCTCCTACATGGCCTCGAAAATGTCCAGGAAACTGGCGGCCCTGGTTCTGGGACTGCCGGCCGAGGCGGAAGTGAGAACCGTAATAGACGCCTGCCCGCCCTCCCCGGGAATCTATGTAACCGCTCTGCCGGATGATCCATTTGTGATGGAGGTGTCCGGGAACCAGAACGGCTTTTATATGAAGCGGGAGTATGGTGACACCGGCCTGGTGGAACAGGCGGACGGTTCTTACCGCATTGGCAGCCTGGATGAGTACCTGGTGTTCCATCAGGACATGGTGGAGCATATTCTGCCTGGCAGAGTTGTGAAACTGTGGAGAGGGGAAAAATCAGATGCTGAATTTAAGCTGAGGCCCGGCGTGTATTATCAGGATGAGACGGAGTGCCGGATGGAGATTATGGGGGCGGATGGGGATTACAGCATCGCGCACCCGCGTTTTGGTACGACTCCTATTTATTTTACAAGGGATCATCAGGTGATTTTTGGATTTGGGCCTGATTTTGTGATGTATATGACTCGTTGTGAGGACGGGTTGGTGATGGATGGGTATCGGGCACGGCGGATGAGGTTTAAAGAAATGGGAATTTAGGCGTGGATGGGGTACGCGGACGTTGGCTGGGGTGTTGGCCGCGAAAAGAAGGAGGTTGGGGCTGGGAGGACAGCGGAGCAATGTCATTTAGTTAAGACAGAGCTGCAAGAACTACTAAAAGAGCAAGGTATATAGAAATATGTACTCTGCTCTT
>URUZ01000562.1 GCA_900551225.1 uncultured Clostridium sp. | reverse complement strand
GGACAGAAGGGGGTGGGGCGCATCCCTGACTCGGCACACACGGTAACTGCCACATGCTTGTCGCAGACCTCAGTGGGAGCAGTGCCCTTGGCAAAATATTCTGTGTAAACAGCGTTGCCTCTCGGGTCGTTGGTGCATACCCCGGATACGGCGCGCTTGCCGGACTTGCGGCAGATCTGGGCCGTCTCTATGCTGTCGGGAATCACAAAGCCGGGATCAGCCTTGCCCTCGTGGACGCGGTTCATAATTCTGCGCCATATTCCCTTGTGGAAGGAGGTTCCGCCGTTGTTGACGCCGCCGTCCTTTAATTTTTGGTTGCTGTCACAGCCGCCCCAGATTCCAGCTGTATAATAGGGCGTGTATCCGATGAACCACACGTCGTTGTTGGCTGTCGTAGTACCGCTCTTGCCGGCTGTGGACATGCCGGAGAGGGCCGCTGAGGTACTGGTTGAGTTGATGCTGACGCCTGAACGGGCGAACAGCCTGTTGCTCTTCATGGATTCGGACATTGCGTCCGTCAGCAGGAAAGCAGTGGAATCTTTCAGTACCTGGCGTGTCTCGGGCTGGTTGTCAATGAGGACCTTGCCGTTGTGATCCAGGATCTTTGTAAAGAAACGCGGTTTTGTGTACAGGCCGCCGTTGGCGATGGAAGCGTAGGCTGATGTGATATCCAGGTTGCTAACGCCGTGGGTTATTCCGCCCAGAGCTGTCGCCGCGTTTAAGTCGTCCTTGGTGAGGGAACTGATTCCCATATTCTGGGCATATTCCACCCCCAGCTGTGGAGTAACAGTCTCCATCAGACAGCGGACAGCCACAATATTCATGGAGTATATGATTCCGTCGCGGATGCTGGAGTAGCCCACAAAGCCTCTGCCTGTTCCCCACCAGTTACGGAAGGTCTTGGTGCCAATGGTGTAGGGCGCGTCATAGTAAACAGTCCCCAGGGTGGCCCCGCAGGCGTCCAGAGCCGGTGCAAAGGAGGCCAGTACCTTGAAGGCGGAACCTGGCTGACGCAGGGTGTTGGTGGCGCGGTTTAAGGTCAGGCTGGCCTTTTTCTCGCCTCTGCCTCCGCTGATTGCCTTCACCTCGCCGGTGTGCTGGTCCATAATGACAAAGGAAGCCTGGGGCTGGAGAATGGTGCTCATGCGCTCGCCGATGATCTCATCCCCATCCTTTATAAGCCATTCCTTGTACCGGTCAATATCTGCCTGAACGGCTTCTTCGTTGGCGTAGAGCCCGTTAAAGCTCTTGTCACCCAGTTCATTCTTGCGGTAAGCTTTTAGATTCTCCTCAGAATAATGCTGGGTGCTTCCGTCCGCATGGGTGATGGACAGACGGTATTCTACGGAATATTTTGCCACCTCATAGTTGTCGGGGTTGTTGATCTCCTCATCCACGATCTGCTGGATGTCCGGGTCCTGGGTTGTGATAATCTGAAGGCCGCCGGAATAGAGCAGGTTGCTGGCCTGGTTCTCCGTGTAGTCCAGCTTCTCCATCAGCGCTGCAATCACCTGCTCCACCAGCTCATCTGTGAAGTAGCTGTAGGGGGTGTAGCTCTCCTTGGTGGCAGTGTTTACGTTCTGAATCCGGTCGTAGACATTGTCTGCCAGGGCTTCTTCCTGCTGCTCCTTGGTGATATATTCCTGTTCGTACATATATTGAAGCACGATCTTGCGCCGCTCGGCGTTGGCCTCGGGGCCGGATACGGGATTCAGCCGGGAGGGGGCCTTGGTGATGGGGGCCAGCACCGTGCATTCGGACAGGGTCAGCTCGGACACATCCTTATTAAAATAGCGCTTGGCAGCTACCTTTACGCCCAGGGTGTTGTTGCCCAGGTTGATGGTGTTTAAGTAGTTGGTGATAATCTGTTCCTTGGTCTCCTCCTTGGTCATCCCGGAGTCCTGGGCGGATTTCTCCAGCTGCACAGCCAGATACTGCTCCTGCAGCTTACGTTCAATCTTGGCGCCCCAGCCGTTCTCCATGCCGCCGGCAAACACATTGTTCTTGATCAGCTGCTGGGTGATGGTGCTGCCGCCGCCGGAGTAGTCATCGCTGATGACGCCCTTGACAGCACGGGCGATGGACCGGATATCCACGCCGTTGTGGGTCCAGAAACGGGAGTCCTCAATGGCCACAAATGCATTGATCAGATCCGGTGGCAGTTCGTCGTAGGTGGCTGCCTCGCGGTTGGAGCCGCTGGTCACCAGGGTATCTGTCTCATTGCCCTTGGAATCGTATACCTTGGTGGCAAAACGTTCCGGCTGGATATTCAGGATATCCACGCTGGGCGAATTGTCTATGATCCCCTTGACCATACCTACGCCCACGCTGGCACCGACCACCACGCAGAATAAGAACAGCACAAACAGCGCCTTGAAAATATTGAGCAACAGCTTGGACGTATATTTGGCTGACTTAGAATGAAGAGACTTGAGCCTGCGCTCAGCCTCTGACTTTCCATAGTTCATAGTTACTCCTTTTAAACTGTTCGTTCTAAGATCTAAATTTATCCATTTTTAAATCTATCCTGTAGATTATACACCAGAAAATCCAAAATGAAAAGGATTAAATAATCCCTTGTCATTGGCAGATATCTAT
>URUZ01000561.1 GCA_900551225.1 uncultured Clostridium sp. | reverse complement strand
TGGCTGGACCGATGCGCCTAATGCTATTGCCACCTGTGTATCCACCAGGGCCATGGATGTGGATCTGGCAATTATTATGGCGGCTGTCTGTAATTTTGTGGGTGTGCTGGTGATGACTATGATCAACTCCACCGTGGCCATGACCATCACCAACATGGTCAATTTCGGAGGGCACAGCTCTGAGGCGCTGATCGCGCTCTGTGCGGCTCTGTTCGCCATTGTGGTCTGGGCAGTTATGGCCTGGTATTTCGGTATCCCTACCAGTGAGAGCCATGCGCTGATTGCGGGACTTTCCGGCGCGGCGATTGCACTTCAGGGCGGGCTTGGCGGAATCAACGGGGCGGAGTGGATGAAGGTTATCTATGGTCTCGGCTTATCTACCGTATTAGGTTTTTTCAGCGGATATTTCACCTGTAAATTTGTAGCGTGGACATGCCGGCATAAGGACCGCCGCAAAACAGACGGATTCTTCAGATATGCCCAGATCGGCGGTGCGGCTGCCATGGCCTTTATGCACGGCGCACAGGATGGGCAGAAATTCATGGGTGTGCTGCTGCTGGGAATCTGCCTGGTAAACGGCAGCGAGGGAGCGGCAGGCGTGGATCTGCCTGTCTGGATGATGCTTCTGTGTTCGGTCGTCATGGGCGTGGGAACCTCCATCGGAGGAAAGAAGATTATCAAATCAGTGGGTATGGATATGGTGCGCTTGGAGAAGTACCAGGGATTTTCAGCGGATATGGCCGGAGCTGTGTGTCTGCTGATCTCCTCTGTATTTGGAATTCCGGTGAGTACGACCCACACGAAAACCACTGCCATTATGGGCGTTGGCGCGGTAAAACGTCTGTCCGCCATCAATTTCAGGGTGGTGCAGGAGATGGTTCTGACCTGGCTCTTAACCTTCCCCGGCTGCGGGCTGATCGGTTTTTTGATGGCGAAGTTGTTTATGGTACTGTTCTGAAAGGTTAGTTTGTCATAGAAGGAGAAGCAGATATGTCTAAGAAGAGTGATAATTACTATTTTGAAAATTTTATCCAGTGTGTGGACTGCGGCTGCCAGGCTGCCAGGATGCTGGAGGAGAACCTGGCGAATTTCGATCCGGATATGCTGATGGAGAATCTGGAACGCCTCCATGTGATTGAACATGATGCGGATAAGAAGAAGCATGAGATGATGGCTGTGCTGGTTAAGGCATTTATCACGCCCATTGAGCGGGAGGATATCATTCTGCTGAGCCAGAGCATCGATGAGGTGACGGACCAGATTGAAGATGTGCTGATCCGCATTTACATCAGCAATGTGCGCACCATCCGGCCCGAGGCCATCCAGTTTACCAAGGTGATCATCCGCTGCTGCCAGGTATTAAAGGAAGTGATGGAGGAATTCACGGACTTTAAAAAGTCCAAGACACTCCACGGTCTGATCATTGAGATCAATGCCCTGGAGGAAGAGGGCGACCGGCTGTTCATCGATTCCATGAGAAAGCTTCATGTGGAGGAGACAGATCCTCTGGAGATCATCGCCTGGAGGGAGATATATAATTTCCTGGAAAAATGTTGTGACGCCTGCGAACATGTTGCAGATGCAGTGGAAAGTGTTATAATGAAAAATACCTGATGAGGTCTAGGCCCTCAGCGATGCGGAGATTCCGTGGGCTGGGGGTATATTTATGCCGGAAGGTGCGGCTGTGCGGCTGCGCTTAAGGACAAAGGGAGAGAATATGGAAGAGAGTATGAAAAAAAGTCTGCTGACATCCGGCGCAGGTGTCTGCATACTGGCTGTATTTTGCTGTGCGCTGTGGGGGAGTGCATTTCCCAGTATCAAAATCGGATATGAGCTGTTCCGGATTCCGGCAGCTGATGTGAATACGCAGATCCTGTTTGCAGGATGCAGGTTTACGCTGGCGGGGATTCTGGTGATCGTCCTTGGAAGCGCGGGGAGCAGGAAGCTTCTGCTGCCGGCAAAGGGGAGCTGGTCCATGGTGGTGAAGCTGTCCATTTTCCAGACGGTTCTGCAGTATCTGTTCTTTTACATAGGGCTGGCAAATGCCTCTGGCGTGAAATCTTCTATTATAGAGGGGTCAAATGTATTCTTCAGCATTCTGGCGGCCAGCCTGGTATTTGGCCAGGAGAAGTTCGACCGGCAGAAGATCACGGGCTGCCTGGTGGGATTTGCCGGGGTGGTGCTGGTGAACTGGACGAAAAATGGACTGGATATGAATATGAAGCTGAATGGGGAGGGGTTCATTCTGCTGTCCACGGTTGCCTATGCAATCTCCTCGGCCCTGGTCAAGGAGTATTCCAGAAAGGAAAATCCCGTGGTGCTCAGCGGTTACCAGTTTGGTGTGGGCGGCTTGGTAATGACTGCCTGGGGGCTGTTTGGCGGCGGCAGGCAGGCTGTGGTCGGCACAGCGGGGATTGTGGTGCTCTTGTACCTGGCATTTATCTCAGCGGCGGCCTACACAGTGTGGAGCCTGCTGCTGAAGAACAACGCCGTATCCAGGGTGGCGGTGTACGGGTTCATGAACCCTGTGTTCGGTGTGATCTTCTCGGCATGGTTTCTGGGGGAGCAGGGACAGGCTTTTGGCGTAAAGACAGCGGCGGCTCTGGGGCTGGTGTGTCTGGGG
>URUZ01000560.1 GCA_900551225.1 uncultured Clostridium sp. | reverse complement strand
AGCCAGGAGTATCATTATGCGTACAGCCCGCAGCTGCGTCTCTATAAGGGCGCCACGGTGGCGCAGATGCACATTGATATCCACAACCGCAGGGCAGGTGAACTTGCGTACATGTTCATGTGCCACATGAACTGGCTGGCGGTGGAAGGGTCACGCATCGTGTACAGCGCCCCCAAGGATAAGGAACATATTGTGGTAAGCCCCACGGAGCTGGGAGGGGATTCCCCCCGGGCCGCGGCTATCCGCGAATATGGCAAACGGCTGATGGAGAATCCTCTGATCGGGGATGTGCTGGACTCCGCAACCCAGTGCAATGACCCGGAAATGTGCACCACCATCCGCTACAAGGGTGATGAGAAGGGCTGGGCCCACGCCATGCAGGTGATGCCCCAGGGGGATGCCTGCTATGTGGGATTTGACACGGCAAAGCTGCCCTACGCCCTGCGCTGGGTATGCCGGACGGGCGACGAGGACGGCATCGGCATCGCGCTGCCCACCACCGGAACCAACCACAGCACCGCTTACCAGAGAGAACACGGCCTTTACAATACCCTGGCGCCCCACGCCCATCACAGTCTGCGCTTTGATTTCGGCTATCTGCCCAGAGAACGTGCGCAGGAGATGGAGTGCCATATTAATCAAATATTAGGAGAGTGAAAATTATGGCTATGAAAATTGCACTGTTTACCGCAGGTTTTTCCAAGTATCCTATTGAACGCGCCTTTGAGGCTGCCGCCAGGTACGGCTATGACGGTATTGAGATCGGCGGTTTCCGGCCCCATGCCTACGCGCCGGATCTGGCGGCCGGCAAGGCGGAGAAGATCCGCAGCCTTTCACAGAGCTACCATCTGCCCATTGTCAGCTATGCGCCGGAGAACACCGGCTCCCCCTACAGTCTGGTATTTGCCGACAAAAAGATGAATGAGGAGAGTCTGGAGTATTTCAAGCTGACCCTGGATATGGCTAAGGCTATTGGGTCGGAATACTGCATGTTAGCCTGCAACCACCCCGGCTATGGGCGTAACAGGGAAGAAGTAAAGAAGCTGTTTATTGAAAATATGCGCATTCTCTCCGAACATGGGGAGAAAATCGGGCAGACCATCATCCTGGAGCCGGTGACGCCCTACGAGGGCACCATTATCACCACCTCGGACGATGTGCGCTGGGCCTTGGACCAGGTGGATTCCCCCCGCTTTAAATGCATGCTGGATCTGGCCTGCCCTGTGACCTGCGGGGAACCGGTGGCTGCGTATTTTGAGAAAATGGGCAGTGACGTGCGCCATATTCATTTTATTGACTGTGTATCCACCAGTGAGGACCATCTGATTCCCGGGGATGGGGAGATTGACTTCCCGCGCCTGGTCAGCTACCTGAAGGAAACGGGCTATGATGGATATCTGTCTCTGGAGCTGTTCAGCAGGTATGCAGCTGAGCCGGACTTCGCGGCCCATCGTGGATACCAGGCCATCCGTGCTCTGCTGGATGAGAATTAAATAAAAAGAGGTAATCAGTTATGGGGAAAAATGGAAAAAATATTGATGTCATTGTGCTGAACAGCCACGGCGTTGGGCAGATCTGCCATGTAAAACGCCTGCCCCGCCGCGGGGAGACGATGGAAGCCACCAACTGGCGGGTGGAGGAGGACGGGGGAAAGGGCGCCACCGTGTCAGTAGCCCTCGGCCGCCTTGGAGTCAGCACCGGATATATCGGCAAGGTGGGCTATGACCCCTGGGGCGACATGGGGGACCAGTGGATGAGCGAGTCGGGGGTTGACACCACCTTCATGTACAGGGACCACTCTGTCTCCACGGGAACCGGCCTGATCATGGTGGATGAGGATGGGCTGAACACCATTGTGGACGGGGACAGCGCCTGCGCCGCCCTGACCTGGGAGGAGACCCACGCAGCCGTTGAGGCCATGAAGGAGGCAAAGGTATTTATCACAGGATTCGGCATGCCGTATAGGAAGGCCCTGGACGGCGCCAAGATTGCGAAGGAAGAGTTCGGCATGGTAACCCTGTGCAACACCAGCCCCCTTCCGGCAGAGCCAATGGGGGAGCTGCCTTATCTGGATTATATTGTGCTCAATGATATTGAAGCCCGAGTGCTGTGCGGTCTGCCCGAGGACTCCAAAGCGCCCTATGAGGGGATGCTGCGCCAGATCCGGAATGAATACCGCACCAGAGGCGTGATCATGACCTGCGGGGAAGAGGGAAGCGCGGTGCTGGACGGAGAAGAATACTGGACCGTGGAGCCCACGCCCGTGAAGGCTGTGGACACAATCGGCGCAGGGGACGGCTATCTGGCCGCTGTGGCAGCCTGCCTGGTCTGGGGAAAGAGCCTGAAGGAAGCAACCCAGTGGGCCAGCCGGTACGCAGCCTATAAGGTGACGCGAAAGGGCAGCATGACCAGGAAGCCTGGTATGGGATATCCTGAACTTGAGGAGGTGGAGGCGTTTATGAGGGCGAATCCTTGACTAGGATTCTTTGCTTCCGCGAAAATGGGGAGTTAGGCGCGGAAGGGGTACGCGGGCGGAGTGTTTAGATGCATCCGTTCCGCCCGCCTCCCATGGCTCTCACCCACTACGTATTAGAACCGCCCGCTGACGCATCCAGGCGCGAGGGAGA
>URUZ01000559.1 GCA_900551225.1 uncultured Clostridium sp. | reverse complement strand
ACTTATGAATGTAAAGAAGTAACGCTAACAAAACTTTTTTTCATAATACTTTGGCCGGCTGGATCATTTCAGCCGGCCTCCTCCTTTTTATTCCCAAACATAAAAACTGCCCTGCCTCCCAATACTAAAACCGGAGGTGATTATATGAAGGATGTAAAGACTGAAAACCGCGATCATTCCAATGATACCGACCAGGTGAAGAAATCAACGGAAACCTATGTTGAACCGCTGCCGGAGTCTTCCAGACCCAGACGTGACGGTCCTGGAGGGAATTAACTGAATTTTATGCTTTGAAAAAAAATGATGGAGGTGGGCCACATGCACACCTCCATCATTTTGTCTGTTCTCCCTAAATTATAACCCTGCCTTCCATCAGCAGATTGGCTGTGCGGAATCCAAAGGTATCTTCAATCACAGGCTCCGCCCCGTCCGGCCGGTAATCCACGCCAACTTCCAGCACACCGCCCGGGTGTCCGATCCGCAGACACTGGGTGTCCGCACCCTGCCCCAGTACCTGGGCCACCACGCTTCCGGGCACCACTGCCGCTGCAGCGGTGCACATCGCGCCGGTCATGGCATAGGAAGGATGTGTCTTCTGCATGGACATCATCCGGGACACCAGGTCAATGGACTGCCGTGATACGGTTGTGCCGTCGGCCGCGGTGTAATCTTCTGCTTTTGCCACAAAGGTCATCTTCGGAACTCCCGGCGTTTCCCAGGCGGAACGGCTGTAGTCTGCGAGGAGGCCTGCCTTCACCGCAGCGACTCCGCGGACCCGCTCCAGAAGATCCAGCATCCGGACGTCCGCGTCCAGATCCGCAGGAAGTTCTGTGCCCTTCAGGCCCAAATCCTCCGCTTTCACAAACACCAGCGGATTGGCGGCATCCACAATGGACACTGCCACAGGTCCGTGACCTGGGATATCCAGGATATCTACCGCGTTTCCCGTGGGCAGCAGTCTGTCTCCGATGGTACCTGCCGGGGAGAGGAATTTCATCTTGATGGGCGATGCAGTCCCCGGCACGCCTGCGATCCGGTAATCTCCGTGGTAGTTCACCCGCCCCTGATCCGTATGTATTTCCGCTACAATGATTTTATCTGTGTTGGTGTTGTAGATGCGCACAGCGGTAACCGGTCCCTGCACCTTTACCAGGCCCTTTTCAATAGCAAATGGTCCCACGCCTGAGGAAATATTCCCGCAGTTTCCCCTGTAGCTGACAATGGGCTTATCCACGGATACCTGGGCAAATGTATAGTCCACATCAGCATCTTCCCGCTGGGACTGTTTTACCACCGCGATTTTACTTGTCACGGAAGCGCCTCCGCCCAGCCCGTCGATCTGCTTGCGGTCAGGGCTTCCCATGATTTTTAGAAATATTTCCTCCCACTGTGAACGGTCCTCCGGCAGGTCCTTCTCCAGCAGATATACGCCCTTGCTGGTGCCGCCTCTTATGATTGAACAGGGGATTTCTTTTCGTTCCCTCATCTTCTTTTCCTCCTTTAGCTGATAATTCCGTAGATACCAATGGTGGCTAACACTGCATTTGCTATGACACACGCCCCGGCTATCATCAGTAATCTGCCGAATAATTTATTCTGCTCTTTATCCTTATCTTCTGCATCAGAAGCTGTCATATAGGCTGCCAGGATCAGGCCGCCGCCGGTAGACGCAGGGCTGAACGCCGCGGACAGGGAGGAGGTGATCACCACGCTGGCCAGCTGGGCAAAGCCTGCACTTCCTGTCCCCAGGGTCTCCACAATGGGGCCAAGGGTGGGGATCATGGAAGGCATCACCACGCCCGTGGTGGAGCTGAAGAAGGACAATATTGAAGACGTCACCGCAATAATGGGGGCTGCTGTTTTGGGAGTCATGACGGACAGCAGGGCTGAGGACATGACGTCCAGGCCTCCCAGCTCGATTACAACGTTCATCAGAACCCCCACGCCGCAGATCAGAATCAGGGTTCCCCAGGGCACCTTGGTCATGGCTTTTTTCTCATCGGTCACTCCTGCTATCACCAGCAGGGCTGCAATCAGAAATGCCGCCAGGCCTACATTTACGCCAAAGCAGACCACCAGCACCACCATGCCCAGAACACCGGCCACGGTAATCCACTGGCTCCTGGTTAATTGATCTGTCTGCTCCATAACCTGCCCGCTGGCGGACGGTTTGATTTTCCATATTTTGTAATATACAGCAAATCCAATCAGCAGAATCACGGACCAGATAATGCAGTTCCACATCACCGGCATTGCAAAATCCGTATAACCTGCGTCATCTCCCAGCTTCTGCATCAGAACGCCTGCCGGAGCCAGCGGCGACAGAGTGAAGCCGTTGGCCGCCACCTTCGCGGCCAGTGCAAACAGCAGCGGGTTCTCCCCCATGCTGACCGCCACGGTCACAGCCACCACTGTCATCAGGTTCCCCACCGGAATATTGCCCGGCCCAATTGCAGCCAGAATTCCGGACACCAGGAAAATGATGATCGGCACCAGCCAGCTCTGACGGCCTGCCAGCCTGATTCCTTTTTTTGCAACCAGCTCCAATGTGCCGTTTACCTGGGCCACGCTGAACAAGAAGGATACGCCCACCAGAGTAATAAACAGCTTTGCGTCAAAACCAGCCAGAACAGCGCTGTCCGATAC
>URUZ01000558.1 GCA_900551225.1 uncultured Clostridium sp. | reverse complement strand
GTGCCTGATATCTGCGTCAGGTGTGCGTCTGCAAAGCGACGGCGTAGTGGGCGCTACGACTAGCTTTGCAGGCGTGCTCCTGGCGTAGATAGCGGGCGCTGAATACGCTGTTATGAATGCAATGCTGTACTAGGTTTATTATCGCAGATTTATATGGTTGCTTCAAGGCAAAGAAAGTAAAAGAAATTGTTGCATTTAGTTGCCCTCAAATTTATAATGGGGATATGCACCAAATGAATGATACAGAGGAGGAACCGGATAATGGGACTGAGCTACAATGATTTAAGCCTGCTTAGATTTATCCAGAAGAGGGAAAGCATCCCCCTGCCCAAGGTGGCTCTACATTTTGAGAAGAACGAGATCTCCATCCGCCGGACCATTGAACAGATCAATCTGTATTCCCCCAAGCCCCTGATTGAGATCAGGAAGGGATACTGCCTGAGCAGGCTGAGTTACAGGGAGTTCGTGGCATTTATCCAGCAGATCACCATGGATGATTACGCCAGCTCCTGGGGCGAGCGCATCCGTGTAATGATTGTGAATATCTTCTTCCACGGCTATGTAAATGCCTCTGCATTATATGAACACTGGAACCTGTCCCTGACCACCAAGAAGCAGGATACCGCACAGCTCAGGCACTTTCTGGCCGGGCATGGGCTGCAGCTGGTGACCCTTAAGAAAAAGGGGCTGTCCATCGAGGGGGATGAGCTGCAGCTGCGTTTCCTGGTCATTGACATCCTGCACCCGCTGCTGGAGTTCACCCTGGAGAACCACATCGAGGCCCGCTTTGCCAACACTCCGCTGGAGAAGCAGAGCTATGACCTGGCGGGCGCGTATCTGCAGCCTGCACTTCGCAAGGCGGTGGAACAGCTGAACGGTTTTTTATCGGATCACGGGCTGTTCTTAAATTACCCCTCCAAAAAGTTCCTGCTGCTGTTCATCTGTATCATGGAGATCCGTCCGGTCAGCGAGTCCACAGTATTCTCCTACCGTCTGCCGCTGGCGCCCCTGGGCATACATTTTACAGACAATCTCCGGGAGAACAGGCTGTATAACGTGGCGCTGAGCATGATGAATTTCTCCCGCAGCCTGGACTTTCCTTTTGACGGGCGGCTGTGGCACACCACCGAGCAGTTTGCGGAGCATGTGGTGGAAAGCCTGCCCGCGCCGTTTTTCATCCGTGAGGAATTCCTGGATGAACTTTACAGCTATTTCT
This sequence comes from uncultured Clostridium sp., assembly GCA_900551225.1. Taxonomy (GTDB): domain Bacteria; phylum Bacillota; class Clostridia; order Lachnospirales; family Lachnospiraceae; genus Enterocloster. Next base: position 1,480 of record URUZ01000558.1, on the reverse strand, counting down.
ACAGGGAGATCACCCTGGATCATTTCCACTGTACCTTTGTGGACAAGACCGTGGAGAACACCCGGGGGCAGTTTCAGGAGCTGTACCAGACCATCCAGAAGTATGGGGTGTATTTCAAGGCCTCCTTTAACTTCACCTTCATGGACGAGCATATCTCCACCCTGACGCTGCTGGTGCAGAAGCACATCCTGAGAAACCGCATTGTGGACCGCCGCCGCAGGAAGATTGTGGTGATGACCAGCATCAATTTCGAGCGGGTCAGCTTCTTCCTGGAACAGATCCGGGAATATGTTGCCCTGGAGTGGATGGGCACTCTGAACATCAATGAGATCCACAAGCTGGAGGAGCTGGATTACGACTATATCCTCTGTTTCTCCTCCCGCATATACAATCTGCTGAGCGCCCAGAACCTTCCGGTGCTGCGCATGAACTTCTTCGTGGAGGACAGCGATATCGAGCTGCTGCGAAAGCACGGCTTTTCCACCCTGAAGCACCGTTTTCTTACCAGCAGCTTTGTGCTGGAGCTGGCGGGGAAGGATGAGGGGGAGGTGGTGGAGTATTTGAAACAGCATTATGGGGATTATTTTGTGTAGGGTTGAGGGATTAATTCCGGATTTGCATTGATTCCGCCTACGGGGCGTGCTATATTTTTTATAGAAACTGACTGGTAACGATCCTGCAGATCCGCGCGTTCCATGAGCTTACCATGAGAAAACGCAGCGAATGTGCTTAACATTTACAAAACTGAAAAGTGAGGGATTATTATGGATTTAATGGATGGAATTTTAACCAGACGCAGCACACGGAAATTCACAGGTGAATCTCTGGCAAAAGGCCAGCTGGAGACGCTGATCCGGGCAGGCATGTACGCGCCTTCGGCCCACAATCTCCGCCCCTGGCGCTTCGTAACCGTGGAGGACCGGGCTATGATGATGGAACTGCGTCCCCTTTGCCGCTGGTGGCAGATGCTGGATAAAGCTGCGGTGACCATCGCAGTGTCCTCAGACCCTGCAGGCCGTGAAGAAATGGCCGCAGAATTTGAGACCAACGACTGTTCAGCCGCCATTCAGAATATTCTTCTGGCCGCCCACGCCCTGGGGCTGGGGGCTGTGTGGCTGGGACTCACCGAGGAATCCAGCCAAGCCGGGGCGGTAAAGCAGCTGCTGGGAATACCGGATGGATTCCATATCAAAGGGCTGATCGCCGTGGGCTGCCCTGAAGAGGCCGTCTCCGCTGATGTGGAAGCACAGCCGAAACGGTTTGAAGCGGAGAAATGGAGACGGGAGCGGTGGGAACAGGCATGAAGATTAAGCGCTTGGAAGGGGCTGTCGCAACAGGGGTTGAAAAGAGTTAGGCGTGGTAGGGTACGCGGACGTTGGCTGGTGTATTGGCCGTGAAAAGACGGAGGTTGGGGCTGGGAGGACAGCGGAGGGGCCGGCTCCTGGTTACGGAGAGCGTGTCTCTAAGGCCCTGATGATTT
>URUZ01000557.1 GCA_900551225.1 uncultured Clostridium sp. | reverse complement strand
TGCCATGACGAAACAGGGGATTCCCCCGGTCACGTTTGAGGAGGTTTTCGGAGATTGTACATCCTATAATGGGAGGCGTCCGGCCGGCCGTGAGGAAGCGGTTCTGGCGTACAGCGAATTCCTGGCGGATATGCAGGGCGAGGTGTACTATGCTTTAGCAGATTCCAACGGGGACGGGGTGCCGGAGCTGCACGTTCAGGATGGACAGAACGTCAATATATATACATATCAGAATGGCAATCTGTTTTTGTGGAAAATAGAGCAGACCATCTCAGATACAGGGCGTTACAATCCGCTGGAAAGCGGGGCATATGTATACAGCAGCAACATCTTCGGGGAGCGTGAATTCTATTCTTACTTTCAGCTTGAACCGTCGGCAAATGAAACGGGTCTTGTCCGGTTCGGCAGAAAGGACCTGGATGGGAATGGCGTTTATGATGACAGAGATGAATATGAATTCAACGATGAAGCGTGTACTGGGAAAGTGTGGATGGAGAAAACCAGGAAGTATCTGTATACAGATGAGAATGGAGAAGAACAGATCCGGGGCAAAGTCCAGTGGATAGCGGCCGGGGGCTTTGATGGGAGGTAAAATGACGGACGGGATGCATATGACGAAGGAACAGGCGCGGCGTTTTCTGCTGCGCAGGCACGGACTGCTGGGCAGCTATCAATTTGCAGGGGAACAGGGCGTGATGGAGTTCGTCCGCCGCATGGGCTGTCTCCAGTTTGACCCTGTGGATGTGTGCGGGAAGAATGCGGAGCTGGTGCTGCTGTCCAGGGTGAAGGGGTTTACCAGGCCTATGCTCTCCCGGTTGTTATATGAGAAGCGGACGCTGGTGGACTATTTTGACAAGAATCTGGCTATATTTCCGGTGGAGGACTGGCCCTATTTTGAGCGCAGCCGCAGAGAGCACCGGCAGTGGGAGAGAAGCCACCAGGAGATTGAGGCGGTGAAAGAACAGGTAAAGGGTGAGATAGCCCGCCGAGGTCCCCTCTGCTCAGCGGACCTTGACATGCCGGAGAAAGTGCACTGGTATTGGAGCGACACCAAGCTGTCCAGAGCGGCGCTGGAGCATCTGTACTTTACCGGAGAGCTGGCCGTGCACCATAAAAAAGGCACAATCAAGTATTATGACCTGATTGAGAAATGTCTCCCCACAGAGATACTGGCCGCTCCCGACCCCAACCCGGATGAGGGGGATCACCGGAAATGGCGGGTGCTGCGGCGAATCCGCTCAGTGGGATTCCTGTGGAACCGTCCCTCCGACGCGTGGCTGAATATCCCGGGAATCAACGGAGCAGAGCGGGAGCGGATCTTCTCGCAGCTGCTTAAGGAGGGGGAGATCACGGCATTCCAGGTGGAGGGCATCCGGGAACCTTTCTATATGAGTTCCCGGGAATGGAAGCCGGATGGAGAATGGCTGCTGAACAAGGCGTGGAAGAAGCGGTGTGAGTTCATCGCGCCCCTGGACAATCTGATGTGGGACAGGAAGCTGATTCAGGCGGTGTTCGGCTTTGACTATAAGTGGGAGATCTACACACCAAAGGACAAGCGTAAATACGGCCATTACGTGCTGCCCATCCTCTACGGCGATACATTTGCAGGAAGGATTGAAGCTGTGGCTGACCGGAAAAATGGGATTCTGGATGTGCAGAATATCTGGTATGAACCGTGCTTTAGGCAGTCCATAGGATTTGCCCGGGCCCTGGACGGGGCTGTGAGGCGGCTGGCGGAATTCAACTGTCTCCAACTGCCAGCTGAATGAAGGTTTCCATCTCCCGGCTGACCCATTTGTCCTTGTGGTAGACGATCTGTTTCCAGATACCAATCTGAAAGTCCGTCACATAAACCTGGGCCAGAATGCCCTCGTCGATGCCGCGGCGGACCGTGAATTCCGGCAGGAAGGAGATACCCTGGCCTTCCTGCAGCAGATGGATGATAAAATCCGTGCTGCCGATCTCCAGAAAGGGATGGACTTCCAGATTTATCGATGCCAGATACTGCTCTAAAATGTAGCGGTAGCTGGCATTTTTCTCTGTGAGGATCAGAGGCTGGCGGATAATCTCCTCAATGGGAAGGCTGCGGCCTGCCTGGGGATTGGAGGCGGAGGTCACGAAGATTACCTGGTTGGGTTCCTCCATCACCTTCACCCACTTGGGATCATACATCCGCTTGTCCAGGAAGTATACAATATCCAGGTCATTGCGGTTCATCATGTCCAGCAGCTTATCCGGAGAATCTGTGTGGATGCTGATGGTCACGTCAGGGTAGCGCCTGTGATACTCCTGGGTCAGGGCGGGCAGGATGGAGGCGCAGATGGATTCAATGGCCCCTATGCACAGGCGGCCCGTAAGCCTGGAAGGCTCCGCAAGGGCAGATTTGGCCTGAGCCAGGTCCACCATCAGCCGGTTGGCGTGATCCAGGAATAAACTGCCTTGGTGTGTCAGGGTGATCTGCTTGCCGATCCGGTCAAAGAGGCGCACGCCCAGCTCCTGTTCCAGCTGCTTGACCTGGATGGTGACAGCTGCCTGGGAATAACCCAGCTTCTGGGCTGCCCGGGAGAAGCTCTTCATCTGAGCAACCTCCAAAAAGGTGGTGATTTCACGAAATTCCATATGATTTATGGGACTCCTTTCCAGTTTTTAGCTATAAAAATTTTTAAACTATATGATAAAATGGTTAAAATTTACATTTGCATAGTCCTATGC
>URUZ01000556.1 GCA_900551225.1 uncultured Clostridium sp. | reverse complement strand
CCCGCCGTTCCTGGGGCCGCAGGTTCACCTTCAGTCCGGAGTCATAGAGCACCCGCCCTCCCGCGGCCTCCCCCATGGAATAGCGGAGGGCGATGCGCCCGGAATCCGGGGTGATGATCCCTGCCACTGACTTAAGGGTCATGCTCTTGCCGCAGCCGGAGGGTCCCAGGATTCCAAGGCAGCCGTCCCCCGCTTCAAAGGAGATCCCCAGTTCAAAGCCCTTTAGTTTTTTACGTATGTCAACCTCCAGCAGAGGATTGTGTTCTGAGTTTGGGTTCATGATTTTATTCCTTCCGTGTGGTCAGCGCCGCTTCTGTTCTGCGTACAGGCCCGCCCAGTTCATCAGGATCACGGACAGGAAGGCAATCACCACAATGACAGCCACATATCTGTACGCAACATCCATATTTCCGGCCGCCACCTCTGAGTATACCGCCATGGGCAGGGTTCTGGTCTTGCCCGCGATGTTGCCGGCGATCATGGCCGTGGCGCCGAATTCGCCCAGGCCTCTGGCAAAGGCCAGGACGCCGCCGCTGACCACCCCCGGAAGGGCGTTGGCGAATATCACCTTCCAGAAGATCTTCCACTCGCTCATCCCCAGGGTCCTGGCCGCAGCAGGCAGATTCTCATCCACCTGCTCAAAAGCCCCCCTTGCGGAGCGGTACATCAGCGGAAAGGACATCACCACCGCCGCCAGGACGGTGGCAATCCATGAAAATGCGATCTTCACGCTGAAATAATCGATAAAGAACCTTCCCACCGGGCGCTTGACGCCGAATATATACAGCAGGAAGAAACCGGCCACCGTGGGCGGAAGCACTAAGGGCAGGGTGAGAATGCCGTCCCATATCAGCTTTAAGCTTTTATTTTTCATGCGGATCACTGCCCATGCCGCAAAAACACCCAGGAAAAATGTGATGAAGATGGACAGGGAAGCTGTCCGCATGGAAATCAGTATCGGTGACCAGTCCATATGTTTTACTCCTATTTTTTATTTATTGGCAGAAAAACCATAGGCTTCAAATACCTTTAACGCCTCATCGGTCTTTAAAAACTCCACAAACGCCTTGGCCTGCTCCTCATGGGCTGTATTCTTTACAACCGCCACGGGGTAGATTACCTTTTTCTCCAGGCTGCCCTCAGGGGCTTCAGCCACGATCTTCACCTGGTCATCCATGCTGAATGCGTCCGTTGCGTACACAATGCCTGCATCCGCGCTGGCCGCGGCGACCTGGTTCAGCACCTCGGTGACGTTTGTCCCGAAACTTACTTTCTCCTGAATTTTATCCCAGATTCCCAGATTCGTCAATGCCTCCTGTGCATACTGGCCCGCGGGAACGCTGGCAGGGTCGCCCAGAGCGATGGAATCTGCCTTCTCAATATCCTCAAAAGCTGTCAGGCCCAGGCTGCTGTCCGTGGGAACGATCAGTACGATCTTATTCTCCAGAAGGTCTGTGATGGTACCCTCTGCGATCATGCCCTCCTCGTCCAGCGCCTTCATCTGCTTGGTGGCTGCCGACATGAACACGTCCGCCTCCATCCCCTCCTCGATCTGGGTCTGAAGCTTGCCTGAACTGTCGTAGGTGCCCTTCACAATGACGCCCGGATTCTGCTTCTGGAACATAGGAATCAGTTCATCCTCATAGGCGTTCTTCAGGCTGGCTGCCGCCGCCACCAGAATCTCCGTCTCCTGGCCTGACTTGGCCTCTGCTGTGGTCTCCGCTGCGGTGGTTTCTGCTGCCGTGGTTTCTGCAGCCGCCGTCTCCGCTGCGGAGGTCTGCGCCTCTGTGGGCGCTGCGGTTGTTGAAGCTGCCTCCTTGCCTGCGGAGCAGCCGGCCAGAAGCCCTGCTGCAAGCACTGCCGCCATCATCACCGTGATCTGTTTCTTCATAAAATTTTCCTCCATTTTCTTTACAATAATCTATGATTCAGCATTCGTTATGCTCAATCAGCTATAACGCATTTTAAGAACCGCCCCGCCTGTATCCCGGCGGGGCTTAAACATTTTACTCCGTTACTTTCGGGCGCACTCCGTTACTGTCTGGCGCACTCCGTGGCGCTGCCGCGCAGCACCTTGATGCCGTGTTCCAGATCCTTCAGCACAAATTCCAGACTCTCCTTCACTGCCTTGGGGCTTCCCGGAAGATTCACAATCAGTGTCTTTTTCCTGAGCACGGACACGCCGCGGCTGAGCATGGCCCTGCTGGTCACCTGCATGGAACAGGCCCTGATGGCCTCCGCGATGCCTGGTGCGTTCCTGTCCGCCACGGCTAAGGTGGCCTCAGGGGTCTGGTCCCGCAGGGAGAATCCGGTTCCGCCGCTGGTGAGCACCAGGTCCACCTGCCGCCCGTCCGCCAGGCGGATCAGCTGCTTCTTCAGATGTTCCGGCTCGTCTGGCAGGAGCAGCAGCTCCACCACCTCATATCCGGCTTCCTCCAGCATGGCCTTGGCTGCGGGTCCACTCTCATCGGTCCGCTCTCCCTTAAAGCCCTTGTCGCTGAGAGTGATCACCGCCGCCGTAAACGGACGGTCCGCTGCCGGCAGCACTGCCTTCATCTCATCCCCGGGGCGGACCGTGCCCTCCTTCTCCACCTGGGCAAACACGCCCTGGGTGGGCATGATGCACTCGCCCATCTTCTTGTAAATGTTGCAGTGGGTGTGGCATTCCTTGCCGATCTGGGTCATCTTCAGCTCCGCGGTCCCCACATACAGGCGGG
>URUZ01000555.1 GCA_900551225.1 uncultured Clostridium sp. | reverse complement strand
GAATCAAAGAGATCATGATATTAGACATTTTAACAATAAAGGAGGAAGTTTTATGAAAACGGATGGTGCAGATAACACAAAAAAGAGAAAAGATTTCATTGACGCCATACCCAACTGGGGCTGGCTGCTGATCTCGCTTCTCTCGGCACTGGCGTTGTGGTTCTGGCTTTCAGTGAACCCATCTACATCCCGCAGTTTTCCGTTTGCCCCTGAGGTGCTGAAAGCGCTGATGACAATGATCGAGCGCGGGGTTCTCTGGAAAGATTTTTCAAGCAGTATGATCTCCGTTCTCATCGGTTTTGTTCTGGGATTTGTGACGTCCATTCCCGTGGCGTTCCTCATGGCCTGGTACAGGCCGGTCCGTTACATAGTGGAGCCCTGGATTCAGTTTATCAGGAACATCCCGCCACTGGCCTATGTGCCGTTGATTGTAATTGCGGCGGGCGTTGGCCGCAGACCCCAGGTTATTGTGATCTGGACAGCCACATTTCTGATTATGGCGGTTACCATCTACCAGGGCGTGCGCAATGTGGATGAGACGCTGATCAAAGCGGCCAGGGTGCTTGGCGCCAGAGACAGGGACCTTTTTGTGAAGGTGATCTTCCCGGCAACCACCCCCTTTATTATCACCGCAGTCCGTCTGGGTGTTTCGGTGGCCCTGACCACTCTGATCGCCGCAGAGTCAACGGGGGCCAAGGCTGGTCTGGGAATGAGGATTCGTTCTCTGGCCAACAATTACGAGGTTGCGCCCATGCTTCTGTACATTATATTCATCGGTATCATTGGAATCACCAGTGAAAAAATCATTAAATATCTGGAAAGGAAGTTTACGGGATGGCAGGAGACGAGAGATGTGTAAAAGTTAAGATAGACCATGTGGAGAAGATTTATGATACCCGCAAGGGCCGTATGGTAGCCCTTAACGGCATTGACCTGGATATAATGGAGAATGAGTTTATCTGTGTGGTAGGTCCCTCCGGCTGCGGCAAATCCACGCTGCTCAATGTCATAGCAGGGTTGATTCCAGCCACCTCCGGTTCGGTTTACGTGGACGGCAAAAAGGTGGAGGGTACCGGCACGGAGCGGGGGGTTGTGTTCCAGCAGTACGCGCTGTTCCCCTGGCTGACGGTCATTAAGAACGTGATGTTCGGACTGAAGTTAAAGGGCATGAGCGAAGCAGCGGCTCGGGAAACAGCCATGAAGTATATCAGGATGGTAGGCCTGGAGGAGTTTGTGGACGCCTACCCCAAGGAACTGTCGGGCGGCATGAAGCAGAGGGTGGCCATTGCCAGGGCTTATGCGGTTCAGCCTGAGGTGCTGTTGATGGATGAACCCTTCGGCGCTCTGGACGCCCAGACCAGGACCCAGCTCCAGGCTGAGCTGACCAAGACCTGGCAGGAGGAGAAAAAGACCTGTTTCTTTATCACCCACGATGTGGAGGAGGCTGTGATCCTGGCCACCAAGGTCATCATCATGAGCGCCAGGCCAGGGCGGATCAAGAAGATTGTGGACATAGACCTTCCCTTCCCCAGAACCCAGGAAATGAAGATGGAGCTGAAGTTCCTGGACTACAAGACCTACATTTGGGGCGAAGTTTACAAGGAATATCTGGAGGTCCGCAAATAGCGGCTCCTGAAGCAAATAATTCTATTTTCCAAAAAGGAGGAACATTATGAAGAAGACATTATCCATTATGATGGCGGCCCTGATGGCAGCATCCCTTGCAGGCTGTTCCGGAGGCGGCGCAGCAGCGACTACAGCGGCCCCGGCCACCACAGCGGCTGAGACCAAGGCAGAGGCCAAGGAGGAGACCACAGCGGCTGAGACCACTGCAGCAGAGACAGAAGCAGCGGCAGAACCCATCACTCTGAATATCGCCTACATGCCTAACTATGGCAGCCTTTGGTCTGTAATGACAGCCAAGGAAAAAGGCTATTTTGAGGAGGAAGGCATCACTGTCAACCTGGTGGAATTCGCGGACGGACCTACCATTATCAACTCCCTGGAATCCGGCAGTATTGACATCGGCTATATCGGGCAGGGCGCCCATAAGCTGTGCGTCAACGGCCAGGCCACAATTTTCGCACTGTCCCACATTTCCAACGGAGATGCCCTGATCGGCGGCCCCGGTTTCACCAAGGTAGAGGATTTAAAGGGCAAGAAAGTAGCGTATTCCTCAGGTACCTCCAGTGAGGACATTCTGTTAAACAGCCTGAAAAAGGCAGGAATGACTATGGATGATATAGAGGCAATTGACATGGACGCCTCAGGTATTGTGACGGCAATGATCTCCGGCGGCGTGGATGCCTGCGCCACATGGTCCCCCAACAGCTTAAAGATCCTGGAGGAAGTGAAGGATTCTGTGAAGATCTGTGACAATATGACCTTCTCAGACACCACCGTATCCCTGGCCAGCTGGATTGTGACCCCCAAGTACGCAGAAGCCAACAAAGACAATCTGCTCCGTTTTACCAGAGCGCTGTTCAAAGCCATGGACTATGCGGCTGACGACCACTACGATGAGGTTGCCAAGTATGTGGCAGACCAGACAGCCACTGATTATGACAGCGTATACGCCCAGCGCGGGGATGCCGACTGGCTCACCGGAGCAGAGGTTTCCAAGGGCGCCGCAGACGGCACAGTTGAGAAATACTATAAGATCCAGCAGGATAACTTCATCGCGGCAGGAGCTGTGGAGAAGGAGGTTCCGGTAGCAGATTATGTGC
>URUZ01000554.1 GCA_900551225.1 uncultured Clostridium sp. | reverse complement strand
AACTGGATACGGCGGTGGACGTGGAAGCAGAGATAACAGCCGTCGGCATACGCGCCCATGACTTTATCCCTGTTTCCCAGGATCAGGGAACAGAACTTGCAGGGCGGCCGGGAGCCAACCTGATTCCTGTGAACAGCCCCAGCATCTCGGAGATGCCCTTTGAGTGGTACATCACCCTGGACAACGGCCTGTGGTGGAAAACAGAGAAAAATATTCACACCCACGAGACGGCCGGGCTGGTGCCACAGTGGCTCAGGGTGGAGCCGGAGGCGCTTCTGCTGCTGACCGGGGAGATCAGATAGGAGATCAGATAGATGAAACAGGAGGCAGGGATGCGTACAGGAGCAGTTATTTCAGCGGCAGGACATAAGGGCAGCGGGCCTTCCTTTAACCCCATGCTTCCTATCGGCGATACAACGCTGATCCGCAGGATCATCATCACCCTGCAGCAGGCTGGAGTGGACCCTGTGGTGGTGATCACCGGAACCCAGGGCGGGGAGCTGGAGAAACATATCTCCAAGATGCAGGTAATCTGCCTGCGCAATCACAACTATGAGCACACCCAGATGTTTGACAGTATCTGTATGGGGCTATCCTATGTGGAGGGACTCTGTGACCGGGCGGTGGTGCTGCCCGCCAAATTCCCGCTGCTTTTTCCGGAAACGGTCAGGCGGATCATGAAAAGTGAGGCGCCCGCCGCCTGCCCCGTGTATAACGGAAGGCGGGGGCATCCGGTGCTGATCCGCAAAGACCTGATTCCCATGATCCTGGAAGACAGCAGCGGCCGGGGGCTGAAAGGCGCTTTGCGCCAACCCGGAATCAATGAGCTGGTGGAGGAGATCCCGGTGGAGGATGAGGGGATTCTCTGGCCTGTGGAGGAGGAGAGCGACTGGGCTGCCTCCTCCAAGGGGAGAGAACGGATTCCCATACATCCTAGGGTGCAGCTGTCCCTGGCCTGCGAGGAGCTGTTCTTTGATCCGGTGACAGCCCGGTTTCTCATGGTGACGGACCATACCGGCTCCATGCAGACGGCCTGCCGCCAGATGAACATGTCCTACACCAAGGGATGGAAGCTGTTAAAAACAGCGGAGAAGCAGCTGGGATATCCGCTGTTAATCACCCAGTCAGGCGGGGCGGACGGCGGTTCTTCCAGGCTGTCCCCAAGAGCCAGGAGGTTCCTGGACCGGTACCAGGGTCTGGAGAAAGAACTGAACGAGACGGCGGGCAAGCTGTTTCACAAATATTTTTCCCAAGGAGAAGAGAAACCGCAATGAAAAAATTATTCGGCGAGCTGCTGGCAGCTCTTGAACAAAAACAGGGCGCGGTGCTGGTGACCATTATCGCCAGTTCCGGGTCCACGCCCAGGGGGGCAGGTTCCAGAATGCTGGTGAAGGAGGATTCCACCTTTACCGGCACGGTGGGCGGCGGCGCGGTGGAATACCATGCACAGTGCACCGCCCTGGAGGCCCTTAAGGAGAAAGCATCCTGCGTAAAAGGGTTTACCCTGACCAGGAACCAGGTGGCGGATATCGGCATGGTCTGCGGCGGAAATGTGGTGGTCTATTTCCAGTATATCTCGCCCGGCGATGAAGAGATGACGGCATTCTGCAGGCTGGTGCTGGAGGCCCTGGAGCAGGATGAGGACAGCTGGCTGATCCTGGATGTGACGGAGGAGACAGCCTGGTCCATGGGCCTTTACAGCCAGAGCACAGGGCTGAAGGGCAGACTTCCGGCTGAGACATCAGAACTTGTTCCCCTGCTTAAGACCAAAGCAGTACAGGTGGAGGCCGGGGGCAGGAAATATTACTGTGAGCCACTGGTTCAGGCCGGTACGGTCTACATCTTCGGCGGCGGCCATGTGGCCCAGGAGCTGGTGCCTGTGCTGAGCCATGTGGGGTTCCGCTGCGTGGTCTTTGACGACAGGGAAGAGTTCGCCAACCCCAGGGTGTTTCCCCAGGCCTGGAACACCATTGTGGGAGATCTGGAGAACATTGCCGGCCAGATAACCGTCAGGCCTCAGGATTACGCCTGTATCATGACCAGGGGACATCAGTTTGACTACTATGTGCAGAAGCAGGTGATGGCCTTAAAGCCGTGCTACATCGGTATCATGGGCAGCCGCAACAAGATCCGCGTGGTCACCGGCAAACTGTTGGAGGACGGCTTTACTGCGGAGGAGATCGAGGCCTGCCACATGCCCATCGGCACCTCCATCGGGGCGGAGACTCCGGCGGAAATAGCCATCAGCATCGCAGGGGAACTGATCCGCATCCGGGCCGGAAGAGAGGGCAGGAGAGTACGTTAAATAATACTTTAACAAACTTTTTTAGGTCACCTAAAATTTTTTGTATATAGTGCGGTGAAAAGAGGGGCAACAGACCTAAAAGATTAGGGATAATGCGGATTGTGTTTGTCACATGGATTCTATATAATCAATAGCATAGTTAGCTGTTTAAGCAGAATGCATTGAAGGAGGAGGATCCGGATGAACGTACTTGCGCTTGTATTGGTATTTGGAATTTTAGGGTATGACCTGCACTCTGTAATCGTGGGTAAAACAAAGTAAGTGTTTACTATAAGAGATTAACGGCCTGGTTTCTGATGTTGTTCAGAGATCAGGCCGTTTTTTGTAAATGCTGAATAAATTGGGCGAAATCTTTTACAAATCCTGATTTTATGATAAAATGGTAGCATTATGTTACTGTAAATCCAGAGAAGGAAATCATTATGAACGTATTTTATTACCATAAAGA
>URUZ01000553.1 GCA_900551225.1 uncultured Clostridium sp. | reverse complement strand
TACCTGTACAGCGGAGCCTTCTTCGACACCAATGAGATGCTGAGCTGGGTCAAGACCTTCACGGGCCGCATCCTGGATATCCAGGGCAGCAACGCCCTTGCCGTGGCCAAAGTCACCCGGGATTGGGAGGCCATGTACCAGATGTACTGCCAGGAAGATGTACCCAAAAAGGAGGAGACCTGATGTCCGCTGAACTGTTTGACAAGCTTTACGGCTGCTACTACCAGGTAGTCCGCCGTATACTGGAGGCCGGTTACCGGCAGCCCCTTACACGCAGGGAGATTGAAGAACTCTGCAATCTCCACGGATACCAGGAGAGCGCCCTGACCATTGTGCCCGCCCTCACAGGCGGCGCCTGGCCCCTTCTGGCTCCCGGTCCGGAGAACACCTACCGGCCGGTTCTCTTAAATCCGGAGAGCATGAAAACGCCCCTCACGGGACTTCAGAAATCCTGGCTCAAATCACTGCTTGGAGACCCCCGGATCTCACTGTTTCTCTCAGACCAGGAGTTGGAAGCCCTGGCCATGGAGCTTCAGCAGGTTAAGCCCCTGTACCGCCAGGCAGACTTCCTCTGCTACGACCAGTACCGGGACGGCGATGATTACGCCTCGCCGGAGTACCGCAGCCATTTCCGCACCATTTTGGAGGCTCTGGAGCAGAAGCGGGCGCTGATGATCCTCTATAACGGCGCTAAGAGCAGCCGCCTGACCTTCGAGGCCGCGCCCTGCCAGCTGCAGTATTCCTCCAAGGACGACAAGTTCCGCCTGCTGGCCATGAAACGCTCACACGGCACATTCAGCCGCAGCATCCTGCTGAACCTGGCCCGCATGGAGGACTGCCGCCTGCTGTCGGCGCCAATCCCGGACAACGTGGAGGAACAGCGTTTCGGACACATATTAAAAGCCGCTGATCCTGTTGTGTTAAAGATCAGCGGCCAGCGCAACTCTCTGGAACGGTGTATGCTGCATTTTGCCAACTATGAGAAGCATACGGAATATGATGAGGAGCAGAAGGCGTGGATCTGCTCCATCTACTACGATATGGCAGATGAGACGGAGCTGTTGATCGAAGTCCTGTCCTTCGGCCCGGTGATCCAGGTCCTGGGACCGGAGCCGTTCCTGGCCCAGATCCGGTGGCGGGTAAGGCGGCAGCACCAGCTGTTCTATGATGTGACGGACTAAAGCGGCAGGCCTACACCCCGCTAAAAAACCCCGTCACCAGCTCCAGCGCCACCCTGTACCCCGCCTTCAGGGAATCGATTCTCACATATTCCTCCCTGGTGTGGGCGCCTTCTCCGAAGTAGGCGCCTGCGCAGGCGCTGGGTATCCCCAGGGAAAGGGGAATATTGCAGTCTGTGGAAGCTGACTTATACCTGGGCCTGGTTCCTGTGGCCGTCTCCACAGCCCTGATCACCCGTTCCTCCAGCTGAGCCTGGCTGGCAGGGTCCACATCCCCGCTGCAGGGCCGGACGCCCACCACGCGGCATTCCAGCTCAGCATCAGGGTTCTTCCTGGCCTCGTCCAGCACCTTCTCCATCTGTTCTTCCATAAACTGTAAATGTTCTTTGCGCTCTGAGCGGAACTCATAGAGCACAGCCGCCTGCTGTGCAATGGTATTCACAGAAGTTCCGCCGGAGATCATTCCCACATTGTAGGTGGTTTTACCGCCCTGGGGCACACGGATCTCATAGAGCTGCCCAATGATTCCGGCCAGCACCGCAATGGCGTTCTGACGCCCAAAGTCATAGTAGGAATGTCCCCCTTTTGTTTTAACCCGGATCTCATAGCGCTGGGACCCAACGGCCTGGGTGATGACCTCATCCAGCGGACAGTCAAAGCTGACGAATCCCCGGATGCGCCCCTCATAGTCCTTGCAGATCTGGCGGATTCCCTTCAGATTGCCCAGGCCCTCCTCACCGGAGTTACACACAAACAGGATTCCGGCATCCGCAGGACGGAGCCCGCGCTCAGCCACAAACCGGGCCGCCATCAGAAGGGCTGCCACGCAGGCCGAATCATCCCCCACGCCCGGGCAGTAGACGCAGCCGTCCTCCACCCGCAGCGGCAGCGGCGTCTCATCCGGAAACACCACATCTGTGTGGGCCGCAAACACCATCACAGGGTTGTCCTCCCCCACCCCTACCGGGTACACCACGTTCTGGGCCTCATCCACATACGCGCCCTCAGCCCTGTGGGACTTAAGCCACTCCAGGCAGAACTGCGCCCGTTTCTCCTCGTGATTGGAGGGCGCCGGAATCTGCGCCAGCTCCAGCAGCAGTTCAAAGGCTTCCTTCTCATGTTTCTCTATGTACTCTGTAATGGTATCATACTCCATGGTTGCGCTCCTTCCCGGGTTCCAGACGGTAGTGCCCCACCGCCATCCGTTTTCCATCCCGCTCAAATTCATTTTCCCCTGTAAAAATGCAGGTAAAGCCGAGGCCCTCCAATATCCGCCGGCTGGCCGTATTGGCCTGGGCCACATCCGCCAGAAAAACAGGGGCCGGGTATTTCTCCCCCATCCACCTCAGCAGCCATCCGGCAGACTCTGTGGCAATTCCCCTGTTCCAATACTGTTTCTTCAAATGATAGAAGAAGCCGTATACCCCCGGCTCACCGGGCATAGGCGGACAGCCCACGACTCCCGCCGTATCCCCGTCCACCTTCACCGTAAAAATGTCAAAACCACTCATTGCCTGGATTTTATCCCGGATTTCATCCAGACAGCAAGGCTCCTTAATATTGGTGTAGCGGATCACATCCGGTTCCCATC
>URUZ01000552.1 GCA_900551225.1 uncultured Clostridium sp. | reverse complement strand
CCACCTGCCCGCCGCTGCCGGCCGGCCATTCACCCATATTGCCGATCATCCAACCGCAGCAGCTGCGGGAACCTCAGATTCCTGCCCGCTGCCTGCCGCCCCCGCCATCCGCACCCTTCAGGCAGAATTTCTCCTGGCAGGCAGCGCTCTGCTGGAGCGGGATGTACTGATGGCCCAGGAGCTCTTTGAGCTGGAGCAGTGCCTGGGGAGGCTGGCCAATGGTGAGCCGGAGGAAGGGCCTCAGTGCCGGAACTGTACCGGGATCACCCAGGACAACTGGAATGTCTGCCAAAAAGACTGCTTCCAGGTAACCGGATTCCACGCCCAATCCTCCAAGGGGCCTGAGATTGTCCGGCTGCACCTGCTGCGCTGCAGGCTGCGTGAACTGAAAGCCCAATTTGGAGATGAGAACAAGGAGCCGGTCAACCGCATCATCAACAGGCTGTCGCAGATGATCTGCCTGGCATTCGGAGGGAATACATGTCAAAAGAAGAATTAACATTTGAAGCCTGCAACCAGATGGTCAGGGACTTTGAAAATGTGATCCTGACCCCCATAAAGGAGCATTCCGGCGTTTACTATACCGGGGTGGATCTGGGAACCGCCTGCGTGGTGCTGGCAGTGCTGGATGAACAGCGCCGCCCGGTGGCCGGGGCCTTCCGCTATGCGGATGTGGTGCGGGACGGCATGGTGGTGGACTACATAGGAGCCATCCGGATTGTCCGGGAGATGAAGGAGGAGCTGGAGGCGAAGCTGGACACAGAACTGCTCTATGCAGCTGCGGCCATTCCGCCCGGCACCGATGCCCTGGACTCCGGAGCTATCAAAAATGTGGTCCAGGGGGCCGGATTTGAGATCACTGCCCTGCCGGATGAACCCACAGCCGCCAACGCGGTTTTAAACATTACCAACGGCGCGGTGGTGGATATCGGCGGAGGGACCACGGGAATCTCTGTTCTGAAGGATGGTAAAGTGGTTTATGTGGCTGATGAGCCCACAGGCGGGACACATTTTTCCCTTGTGATCTCAGGCGCTTATAAAATGCCCTTTGGGGATGCAGAAGCTTACAAGCGGGACCCTGCCAACCACAGGGAGCTGCTTCCGGTGTTAAAGCCGGTGATAGAGAAGGTTTCCTCCATTATCAGCCACCATATTCAGGGGCAGGAGGTGGAAGGGATCTACCTGGTGGGCGGTACCTGCTGCCTGGCCGGAATTGAGGATATTATCCAGAAAAAGACAGGGATACCCACATATAAGCCGAAGAATCCCATGTTTGTAACACCCCTGGGAATCGCACAGAACTGTACCGGCGCTGCCTGGGAACCGTAAAGTAAGGGAAAAGTAGGGAAGGTGTCTATGGAATATCGAATCATTAAATCGCCCACTCAGGGCACTCTTGATATCCTGTGCCGCAGAAAAGGCTCAGGAGCGTCCAAAGCGCTGGAGCGGGTGGACGCTGTGGGCCTGGTCCAGGGCCGCATGATTGAGATGGTCTGCGCCGCCGATGTGGCGGAGAAGGCGGTGGGGGTCACCGTGGAGGATATCCGCGGAAACTGCCCGCAGAATATGATCCTTCTGGCCATTTTCGGCGACACGGCCTCCGTGGAGGCGGCCTTGGAGGAGATCCGCAGAAGGGAAAAGGAGGGGCAGGAATCATGGTAACAGCCAGACTGATTGACAATATCTGGGCCACCAGAAAGGCGGAAACGCTGAACGGCTGCAAGTTGATGCTGGCCGAAGTGACCGGAGGCACCAGAGCAGGAGAGCGGATGGTGGTGGTGGATACCATCAGCGCAGGCATAGGCGACAGGGTCATTGTCACCACAGGTTCCTCCGCCCGGCGGATGTTAAAGGATGATGAGATTCCGGTGGACGCCGTGGTAGTTGGAATAATTGATGAGGACTGCACCTTCGATTCGGAGTGAGGCAGTGACAAAGCAGAGAGGAAGTGAAGTCATGAAACAGCTGGTTTGCGCAAAGGACGTGGAAGCCCTTAAGGCAGAAGGAAAAACAGTCTATTACATCAGCGGGGACACCATCGTCACCCCTTCCGCCAAGGACGCGGCGGACGCTCTGGGCATTGAGTTTACATGCAGGAAAGAGTGTAAGGACACAGCTGTCTGCGGACAGGAGATCGACAGCAGCCAGATCTATATGGTATTGAAGGCGCTGATGGATAAGGGGCTTCTGGAGGGGATTTTCAAGCCGTATGATTCGGAGAATCACGGCAATGGCCTGAAGGTAGTCCGGGGAAGTTCCGTGAAAATGGATGTGTTCGACACCGGAGATCCCAGTGCCACAGCCTATTTCCAGGAGCTGGTCAGCAAAGAGGAATCCCATATCAGCGCCGGTTTCCTGGTGATCGACCACTCGGAGTTCCAGTGGGAGCTGACCTACGAGGAGATCGACTATGTGATTGAGGGAACCCTGACCATCACCATTGATGGCAAGACCTATACCGCCCACGCGGGGGATGTACTGTTCGTTCCCTCCGGCTCTAAAGTAGTGTGGGGATCGCCGGACAAGGCGAGAGTGTTCTATGCCACATATCCGGCCAACTGGGCGGATTTGCTGTAGGGAGAGCAGATGTTAGGAGGTAAGGGATGCAGGCCCTTGGATTGATAGAGACAAAAGGAATGCTGGCAGCCATTGAGGCGGCGGATGCAATGCTGAAAGCAGCGGATGTCAGGCTTCTTGAGAAGATAAAAGTAGGCGGCGGACGGATCAACGTGTCCGTGACCGGTGATGTGGCCGCCGTCAAGGCGGCGGTGGATGCAGGGGAAGCCGCAGTGAACCGCCTGGGGACAGACTTTC
>URUZ01000551.1 GCA_900551225.1 uncultured Clostridium sp. | reverse complement strand
GGGCGGACTCGACCGCGCTGTGGAAGAACAGACTTCCCGGCGCGGTCGGACCGCTTCCCGGATATTTGATTCCCCTGTCCTTCTTCCATCAATTCATTTCATATGCAATATCTCATTTCATTTTTGAAATCCCTCTTGTCCCTATCCTCAACATTTCCCTTATAAAATCCTTGAAAATCGATTTCCTGCTAACTTGGCACATTTTTTGCTTATTAAAATACTATGGCAGCCAACTATTACACCGTAAAAAAGGAGGTATTTATGAAAACCTATATTGATCACATCTCCTGCCAGGTCACCGATTTAGACGCAATGTCCGCCCTGATGCAGCAGTTGGGCTATGAGGAGATCCGCAGAACCGGCCACCACGGCGGGGCCGTGGAAATGAAGCATCCCGCCCAGCCCGAGCTGGTGCTGGAATTCACCATGATCCGCCAGGGCGAGGAGCCGGGCTTTAATCACGTGTGCTTTGGACTGGAGAACAGGGAAGTGGTGGATCAGCTGAGGGAGAACGGCTTCCCCCTCACCGGAGAGCTTCATCTCTCACCAGGCTCCGGCAGGTACATCACCAACTTTAAGGACCCGGACGGCGGCAAATGGCAGCTGACGGTTTAAGCAAAGGAGACAGGAAATGATGGAAAATGCGATGAAAGGCAAACGGATGCTGGTGGTGGCCGCCCATCCGGGCGATGTGCTGTGGAGATGCTCCGGTGCCATTGCCAAACACGTGAAGCTGGGGGGCGCTGTGGATGTAATCGTCCTGACCTACGGCACAGGGGGCGAGGCAAACGAACTGTTCAAAACAGGAATGACGTTGGAGGAGGTAAAGAAGCTCCGCAGGGAGGACCTGTCCAGGGCCGGGGAGATACTGGGCGTATCCCGGCTGGAATTCTGGGATATGCAGGATTACCGGCTGGAGATCACCCAGGAAAAAATCTACAAGCTGGCCAAATTCATGCGGCTTAACCCGCCGGACCTGATCCTGACCCACCACGGGACCGACTACTTCAATCCTGACCACGGCACAGTGCTGAGCCTGGTGAATGTGGCCCTGGAAGCGGCCACCGGCCGCGGAGTCTTTATCCAGGGGGGCGAATCCGTGATCCGGCGGGCGCCCATCTTCTGTTTCGAGCCTCATGCCTCGGAGATAAACGGCTTCAATCCCAATCTGTTTGTGGACATTACAGAGGTTATGGATATAAAAATCGCCGCCATGGCCACTTTTGAGCTGAAGAAGGGTCTGGCCGCCAGCTATGTGGACCGGGCCAAATACCGGGCGGTAAATGCCGGCAGCTTCGGCAGAGTGGGCTGCCGGTACGCGGAAGCCTACCAGGCTGTCTATCCGGTGGCGCAGAACGGCTATTTCGTATACTAATCCATACATCTACAATGAAGGAGGCTTCTTATGGAACAAAACACACGCCTGCGCCTGCTCAGGCTGTCCACCACCAATATTTCGGATGCTTTAGATGCTCTGAACCTGAAAGGCGCTGCCTGGGGCATTTCCCCAATCCATCCAGGCTGTAAAAAAATCGCCGGCCAGGCCGTGACCCTGCGCCTGATTCCCCAGGGCCTGACCCCGCCCAAAACCCATCTGGGCATCCGTGCCATCGAGGCAGCCGGCCCGGGCGATGTGATTGTCATTGACAATGCCGGGCGGCCTGATCTCTCCTGCTGGGGAGGCATACTGGCAACCGGCGCGTCTGTAAAGGGCGTCTCCGGCGTAGTGATCGACGGCGCCTGCCGGGATGTGGACGACTATATGGAGCTGGGATTCTCCGTGTACGCCAGAGGCCCTGTGGTGGCCACAGCCAGGAACCGGGTGGTGGAGGAAGCTACCAATATTCCCATCGCCTTCGGCGGTGTGCTGGTCCGCCCCGGAGATGTGATACTGGCCGACCACAGCGGGGTGGTGGTCATCCCCATAGAGCAATTTGACGCGGTTCTCACCCTGGCCGAATCCTTGTTCCAAAAGGAGGAGGCCATGTGCGCTGACTTAAAGGCCGGAATGTCCAGCTTGGAGGTTGACCGGAAATATAACTATCAGGCTATGCTGAAGAAATAATCATCTGCAAAAGGAGGAATCAACAATATGGAAATTCAAGCGTTACCCCTGGAAATCATCTCTGCTTTTCAGGACCTGGATACCCCCAGCGTCTCCGATGCCATGGACCGGCTGGGAATCCTCTGCGCCCTGTTTGATATCAAGCCTGTGGTTCCCGGCACAAAGCTGTGCGGCCAGGCATTTACCGTTCACTACACGGCCTGCGGACAGGTTAAGGGGACTGTGGGCGATTTCCTGGACGATGTGCAGCCCGGACAGGTGGTGGTCATTGACAACGGCGGCCGCAGGGACTGTACGGTCTGGGGCGATATCATGTCCCTCTGCGCCGCGCATAAAGGGATCGCAGGCACTGTCATTGACGGCGTGTGCCGCGACCTTCCCGTCATCCGGGAGCTGGGATACCCGGTTTTCTCCAAAGGCTTCTACATGTCCACCGGCAAGGACCGCGTTTACGCCGATCAGGTGGGCGGGCCGGTGACTGTCAGCGGCCTTCAGGTTCTCCCTGGAGACATCCTGCTGGCCGATGATTCCGGCGCTGTTGTCATCCCGCGCACCTGGGCTGAAAAAGTTCTGGAAACAGCCCGCGGCATCGCCTCCGTGGAGGATCAGATTATGGCGCGCGTAAAAAAAGGCTGCTCCCTGAAGGAAGCCCGAGAAATCCTTGGCTACCATACGCTCCAAACCAGAATTGATAAGGAACAGACGGCTTCTCATGCATAAATTCCTTCGTTTTCAGCAATATTAAAAATGTAGCTTTACTTATATTTAAA
>URUZ01000550.1 GCA_900551225.1 uncultured Clostridium sp. | reverse complement strand
ATGGCGGTAGCCGCCGCCCCGCCGCCCTGGGAATCATCAATATTTAAAATGTGGGTGGAGCTGTCCTCCTGGGGATACTGCTCCACTATGCAGATATTGTCCTGACAACAGTGGCCAATGCCCAAAATGTCTATGCGCATATCTGTTTCCTCTTCCTGTATGTTTCCGCTTCATCCGGACTTTCTTTTGATTGCGTCCTTGGCTTTCCTCATGATCTGTTCCTGGCTGAGCCCGAAGCGTTTCACCATTTCCAGGGGAGTTGGACACCTGGCTCCAAGCACCTCCGCCACCGCGGACCCCAGGCCGCCGAAACGGTTGTGGTTCTCCGCAGTCACAACAGCGCCCGTCTCCCGGGCCGCCCGGACCACCAGCTCCTCATCCAGGGGCTTGATTGTGTGCATGTCCAGAACCCGGGCCGATATTCCCTCAGCCGCCAGCCGCCTGGACGCTTTCACCGCCTCCTGGACCATCAGGCCCGTGGCAATGATAGTCACATCGGTTCCGTCCTCCAGCACAATCCCTTTTCCGATCTCAAACCTGTATCCCTCATAGTCCGGGGTGATATTCTCCACTGCAATCCGGCCGGTCCGCATGTAGCACGGCCCCCTGTGGCCGATGAGCGCTCTGACCGCCGCCCTGGTTTCCGCGGCATCGCAGGGGCATAGAACAGTCATTCCAGGCACCGTACGCATAAGGCTCAAATCCTCAATACACTGGTGAGTACCCCCGTCCTCCCCGGCTGTCAGACCGCCATGACTGCCGATTATCTTGACATTTAGCCCTGGGTAGGCTACAGAATTGCGTATTTGGTCGTATGCACGGCCTGCGGTAAACATTGCAAAGGAATGGCAGAACACATTTTTCCCTGAGGCGGCAAGACCGGCCCCAATTCCAACCATATTGGCCTCCGCAATTCCAATGTTGAAAAAACGTGCGGGGTACTGCTCCTTAAAATTGCAGGACATGGTGCAGCTGGACAGGTCCGCGTCCAGAACCACGATGTCCTCACTGCCTCCCAACTCCCTCAGCGCCTCCCCATAGGCTGCTCTTGTGGCAATCATCTCTCCCATTACAGCTCCTCCAATTCCTTGATTCTCTGATCCAGCTGGGCAAATGCTATGCCGTACTCCTCCTGGTCAGGACGGCTTCCATGCCATTTCACGCCGCCTTCGAAGATGGACACGCCCTTTCCCTTGACAGTGTCCGCCACTATCACCGTGGGCCTGCCGGCCGCCGCCCTGGCTTCCCCGATGGCCTGGGCCACCTGCTCCACATCATTGCCGTTAATGGTCAGCACGTTCCATTTAAACGCCCGGAACTTATCCCCGATGGGATAGGGGGAGTTGACCTCCTCCAGGCTTCCGTCCACCTGGAGCTTGTTGTTGTCCACAAACAGGATCAGGTGATCCAGCCCATGGTTCCCAGCAAACATGGCCGCCTCCCAGATCTGGCCCTCCTGGATCTCACCGTCCCCGGTGATGGCGTAGGTATACCAGTCCGCCCCGTCCAGCCTGGCGGCCAGGGCCATGCCGATGGCCGCAGACAGGCCCTGCCCCAGTGACCCCGTGGACATGTCCACTCCCGGAACCAGGTTCATCTCCATGTGGCCTGACAGATAGCTGTCAATACTGCGAAAGCCCGCCAGGTCCTCCTGGGGGAAATACCCCCGCAGGGCCAGGGCAGCGTAGGCTGCCGGCGTGCAGTGGCCCTTGGACAGTACCAGACGGTCCCTGTTCTTGTCCCTGGGATGTTCCGGGTCAATGTTCATCTTGTCAAAATAAAGCACTGACAGGATCTCTGCGATGGAGAAGGACCCTCCGATGTGCCCTGAACCGGCGCTCCTGACTGCCTGTAATCCCATTTTTCGGATCTTGGCGGCAGCCAGCTCCAATCTCCTTTTCTGTTTCTCTTCCATTTTGTAATTCCCCCTGTGTCCGCCGCTAATGCGGTTCTTCTGTGTGGTACTGGTTGTATTTTAATGCCACGTTCAGGTACAGCAGATTGATGATTGACGTCTGGGCAATCCGGGCCAGAGAATTGTCCCCGTCGTTAAGCAGTGTAGCTGAGGTGGTAAAGAACTGATAATCGGAACATTTGGTGATGGCGGAATCCCCGTAGCTGGTGATACAGATGGTGCTGGCCCCCTTGGCGTGGGCGCTGCTCAAAGCCTCCACAACGGGAATCGTCTCACCGGAATAGCTGATACCAATGGCCACATCGCCCTTGCTGTACTTCTCAGCGGCAATGATGGTAGGCTGGAATTCATTGTACACGTTAGACGGGATTCCAAGCTTCATCAGCTGATGCTTCAGGCTTCTGGCCACAGGCACTGATCCGCCAACACCGTAGATGGCAATATACTTGGCGCAGCACAGCACCCGTGTGGCTGCCTCCACCTCCTCAGGATCAACCAGATTCATGGTGTCCTGCAGCGCTTCAATGGCTCCCACAAATACCCGCTGCTTCAGATCGTCTATGCCGCCGGGGCCTTCCTCAACACAGATATGGGCTACCGGTTCATTCTCCCTGGCCACCACGATCTTCAGCTCCTTTAACCCCGAGTAGCCCATCTTGTGGCACACCCGGACCACAGTGGCCTCGCTGACCAGGGCTTCCCTGGCCAGAATCGCTATGGGCTTCTTCTCAATCCCCGCATAGCTGTTCTGCAGATATTCTGCAAAACGGCGCTCCTGGGCCCCCAGTGTTCCGATCACACCACGCAGCTTGATCTGCCATGTCGGCGTCCTTGGTATATCCATAATGCCTCCAATCACGAATCGTTTTTTAATAGTTTCGTATATGAAATTAATTTTATGTCATATGAAATTATAGAAATTATATTACAT
>URUZ01000549.1 GCA_900551225.1 uncultured Clostridium sp. | reverse complement strand
CTCATGGGCATCGGTGCTGCCATGGTTTACAGCACCCGGCACAGCGCCCAGGGGAAGTCGCTGAGACTGTATGCGCTGCAGCTGGTGTTTAACTTCTTCTGGAGCATCCTGTTCTTCAGGCTGGGGTGGCGGCTGCCGGCATTTTTCTGGCTGCTGATCTTGATTGTGCTGGTGGCGGCCATGATCCGCCAGTTTTTCAAGGTGTCCCCACTGGCCGCTGTGCTTCAGATTCCGTATTTCCTCTGGCTGTGTTTTGCCGCGTATCTGAACCTGGCCATCTGGTGGCTGAACCTGTAGGTGAAGAACCTGTCCGTGGAAGGGCGTGAGGCCGCCCCTTCCACGAAAGCCGGGCGGCCATCATTTTACAAAGGAGGCTGAATCTATGCCATTTCAAATCGTACATAATGATATAACGAAAATGCACACGGACGCCATTGTCAATGCGGCCAATACCCATCTTTTGATGGGCGGCGGGGTCTGCGGCGCAATATTTAACGGGGCGGGGC
This sequence comes from uncultured Clostridium sp., assembly GCA_900551225.1. Classification (GTDB taxonomy): domain Bacteria; phylum Bacillota; class Clostridia; order Lachnospirales; family Lachnospiraceae; genus Enterocloster. Next base: position 2,388 of record URUZ01000549.1, on the reverse strand, counting down.
CGGACAAGCTGGAGCAGGAATGCAGGAAGCTGGCTCCATGCCCGGTGGGCAGCGCGGTGATCACCGGTGGTTACGGCCTTCCGGCCCGCTATGTGATCCATGCGGTTGGCCCAATCTGGCGGGGCGGAGGCCAGGGGGAACGAGAGCTGCTTGCAGGCGCCTACCGCAGCGCCCTGGCGCTGGCAAAAGAGAAAGACTGCGGGTCGGTGGCATTTCCCCTGATATCCTCGGGTATCTATGGTTATCCGAAACTGGAGGCGCTGCGTGTGGCGGTGGATACGATCCGGGAATTCCTGGCTGGGGAGGAGCTGGATGTGTATCTGGTGGTCTTTGACCGAAGGGCAGTGGAGCTGGGTCAGGAGCTGTATGCGGACATTAAGCATTTTATAGACCGGTATTTTGAGGAGAACCTGTCCAGGCGGCTGGCTGCGGAGCCGGTGGTGTACGAGGAAGAGGCGGTCCTGGAATATGCCGGGCCAATGGCCATGCATAAGTATGGGGCGCGGAGCCTGGAGGACATGCTGAACAACCTGGACGAGACATTTTCGCAGATGGTGCTGCGGCTGATCGACCAGAAGGGCTACCGGGATGCGCAGGTGTACAAGCGTGCCAACATGGACCGCAAGCTGTTTTCCAAGATCCGCAGCAATCCACAGTACAGACCGAAGAAACAGACGGTCCTGGCCCTGGCCATTGCCCTGCGTTTAAATGTGGACGAAGCACGGGATCTTCTGAAAAAAGCGGGATTTACACTGTCGGACAGTCAGAAGCAGGATGTGATCATCCGGTATTTTCTGGAGGCGGGGGAGTATGATATGTTCACCATCAACGAGGCCTTGTTCTGTTTTGAACAGCCGCTGTTAGGGGCCTGAAAAAATGTCGCCTGCCGGGCGACCTGTTCCTGCCTGTTTCATGATATTCTCAGAGTATCAAAAACAGGAGGTAAGAAGTATGAGAAAGGATTTAACAGAGCTAGTATTTATACTGGACCGCAGCGGTTCTATGAGCGGGTTGGAGAGCGATACCATCGGGGGATTTAATTCTATGCTGAAGCGGCAGAAGGAAGCGCCGGGAAGAGCCAATGTCACCACAGTGCTGTTTGATGACCGGTATGAGGTGCTCCATGACCGGATTCCCATAGGCGGCGTTGTCCCTATGACCGGGAAACAGTATTATGTGAGGGGCTGCACCGCGCTGCTTGATGCAGTGGGGAAGGCCATCAGCAAGACGGAAAATGTACTGAAAAACACTGCCGGTCCGGAGCGTCCTGGTAAGGTGATTGTTGTAATTACAACGGACGGGTTGGAAAATGCCAGCAGGGAGTATTCGCGGAACAAAATCAGCCGTATGATTACCTGCTGCAGGAAGGCCGGATGGGAATTCCTGTTCCTGGGGGCCAATATGGACGCGGTCAGCGAGGCGGGATCTCTGGGGATCTCTCCGGAGCGGGCGGTTAAGTTCAGAAATGACAGCCGGGGTGTCAAGCTGAATTACAAGGTAGTGGCCGAGACGCTGTGCAGTATGAGGGCCAGTGAGGAGCCGATTTCCGCGGATTGGATGCGGCCCATTGAGGAGGAAGAGCGCCGGAAGCCGGAAAATGGCGGCAGGCGTCAGCAAAGGAGAAAACATGATACTCAGTGTCAGCAGAAGAACGGATATACCTAATTATTACTGCGATTGGTTTTTCAACAGGTTAAAAGAAGGATTCGTCTATGTGCGCAATCCCTTTAACGCCAGGCAGATCAGCCGGATTCCTCTGGGGCCGGAGCTTGTGGACTGCTTTGCATTCTGGACCAAGAACCCGGCGCCCATGCTGGGGAGGCTGGATGAACTGAGGGACTATGAGTTTTATTTTCAGTTCACACTGACCGGCTATGGCCGGGATGTGGAGCCGGGGCTGCCGGACAAACGGAAGGAGCTGATTCCGGCCTTTAGGCGGCTGTCGGAGGCAATTGGGCCTAAACGGGTGATCTGGCGCTATGATCCCATTTTCATAAATGAGCGCTACACTGCAGATTATCACATACGGGCGTTCGGAGAGATCAGCCGGGCGCTGGAGGGACTGACGGAGCGGGTGGTCATCAGCTTTCTGGACCCTTACGCCAGGATTAAAAAGTGGATGGATGGGATGAAGGCCGCGCCGCCGGACCTGGAGACGGCCGGGCGGCTGGCCGGGTACATGGCAAATACAGCCGGGGACTGCGGTATGAGGATTGTGACCTGCGCGGAAGCCTTGGATCTGGAACGCTTCGGCGTCCACCACGGAAGCTGCATTGACAGGCAGCTGATTGAGGAGCTTACGGGGAGCCGTCTGACGGTTAAAAAGGATAAAAACCAGCGGGCAGAGTGCGGCTGCGTGGAGAGCGTGGACATCGGATCGTACCATAC
>URUZ01000548.1 GCA_900551225.1 uncultured Clostridium sp. | reverse complement strand
AGAAAGATTGCAGTGCTGGGCGCCGGCCCAATCGGTATTCTGGTGGCGCAGGTGGCAGGAGGCATGGGGGCAGAGGCTGTTATGATAACCGATGTCAGCGATGTGCGCCTGGAGAAGGCCAAAGAGTGCGGCGTGGATTACTGTGTAAACACAAAAAATGTGAACTTCGGCGATGCGCTGATCCGGGACTTTGGGCCGGATAAGGCTGATGTGATCTACGACTGCGCAGGTAATAATACCACAATGGGACAGGCTATCCAGTACGCCCGCAAGGGCAGCACCATCATCCTGGTGGCGGTGTTCGCCGGCATGGCCCAGGTGGACCTGGCAGTGCTTAATGACCACGAGCTGGATCTGAACACTACCATGATGTACCGCAATGAAGATTATCTGGATGCAATACGCCTGGTGAAGGAAGGCAAGGTAGTGCTGAAACCTCTGATTTCCAGCCACTTTGCATTCAGGGATTATAAGAAGGCGTATGAATATATTGACGCCAACAGGGAGACCACCATGAAAGTGATTATCAATGTCCAGGAATAAGGAAGGCAGGTAACCGGATGAAGAAATATGATGTAATTGCCCTGGGTGAACTTTTGATTGACTTTACATCCGGAGAGCGGTCCGAGTCCGGAATGCGCATGTTTGAACAAAATCCGGGGGGCGCGCCGGCCAATGTGCTGGCCGCCCTGGCCCGGCTGGGGAAGAAAACCGGATTTATAGGGAAGGTGGGGGATGACATGCATGGGGTGTTCCTGCGGGAAACCCTGGACAGATGTGGGATTGGGACATGTGGACTGGTGACGGACCAGACAGTTTTCACTACTCTTGCATTTGTGGAACTGGAGGCGGACGGCCAGCGGCATTTCTCTTTTTCCAGAAAGCCGGGTGCGGATACCTGCCTGCGGACGGAGGAGATCTGCTTTGAATACCTGGAGGAAACGAAAATATTTCATTTTGGATCTCTGTCACTGACCCATGAACCGGCCAGAAGCGCCACCTTGGAGGCAGTGCGCCGGGCAAAGGCGGCGGGGGCAGTGATCTCCTATGATCCCAACTACAGGCCGCTTCTGTGGCCCGGTCCAAAAGAAGCAGGGCGTGCGATGCGATCCGTGCTGGAAATGGTTGACATAATTAAAATCTCCGATGAGGAGGCAGTGCTGCTGACGGGGGAGACAGAGCCTCAGAGGGCGGTGGAACGTCTTCTGGGACACGGAATTACCGCTGCCGCGGTCACACTTGGTGAAAGAGGGGCATTGGTGGGAACTGCGGAGGGGACAAAACTGGTGCCGGGCTGCCCGGTCAAAGCGGTGGATACCACCGGGGCCGGGGATTCCTTCTGGGGCGGCTTCCTGTGCAGTATTCTGGAGTGCGGCTATGAAAGCGGACGGGAAGCCGGCCGCCTGACATTGGAGGAGGCCGCGAATGCCGCCAGGCTGGGCAACGCGGTAGCCGGCTTATGCGTGGAAAAGCGGGGAGCGATTCCGGCTATGCCCTGCAGAGAGGATGTTGAGAGGCGGATGGAAGCGGGGGCAGCTCATGGAGGTTATTTAGATAATATTTGGGATTAATCCCTCTCCTTGCGGGGAACCTTCCCATCATACAGTTTCCGCAGCACCGTCCCGCAGGCCGGCAGTTCCCCCTGCATCCGTTCCAGTACAGGCGTGTAGTTAAAGTCCGTGATGGGCAGGTCCACGCGCACGTTATTCAGGGCGCTGAGGCACATGCCTTCCAGGATTTCATATCCGTGGTACGCGGTGTCTAGGCTGCAGGGGTGGACCATCCGGCTGTCCTCAATCCAGCGGGCCAGCTGGGTGTAGTAAGGGGTCTGGATGGGAACCTGCTGATGGTTGCGCCAGCCCGGGTCTTTGCCGGTAACCAGGCGGCCGCCGGTTTCACTGGTGCATGCGCCCCAGAAACCATCGGTCTCCGCATACATGTAGCCATCGTCTCCGTAGACGGTCAGGCGGTTGTCGCTGCTTGAGAACTCAGGCGGATTGTGGGCCTCGGCCAGATAGCCGCACTCAATGTAGGCCCTGACGCCGTTTTCCATCTCCATAACGCCCATGAGATAGTCCGGGGCGGGATGGGAGTCTGCCAGGGCGGCGGGGCCGTGGATGTGGCCGGTCACCCATTTGGCCCTGTGGCCGCCGTTGATCCAGAGGGAGTAATCCACGTAGTGGGTTCCCAGCTGTGAGAACCATGGCTGTGTCTCCACGTGGATCTTGTGGATCTTTCCGATGGCGCCCGCGTCAATCTGCTCCTTCATCCGCTGGAACTGGGACAGGTACTTCTGCTGGTGGCATACCACTGCCTTGATGCCGTGTTCACGGCAGAGGCTGACCATGGCGTTTGCCTCCTGCAGGGACTCGGCCATGGGTTTCTCCAGGGACATAACCTTCACGCCGTATTTGACGCCCAGTTCAATCATATTCAGCCTGAGGTCCGGGTAAGTGACGAACACGAACACCTCCGGACGCACTGCTTTTAACATCTCCTCAGCATCCAGAAACTGGGGAACCTGTTCCAGATGGTATTCTTCTGCCGCCCGGTCAATGGAACCCTGGTCAATGTCGCACAGGCCCACAATCTCAAAAGATCCGGGATTCTCCAACAGCCCGTGAATGTGGATTCTGCCCCGCACTCCCAGGCCCATTACAGCTGCTGTATGTCTGATCATATCTGTATTCTCCTCCTTGATTCTCCGGGCTGCCACCCAATTTCTTCCATAATATTTTGGCTATATTGCCTGTTCTCACTGGCTCTTTAAAATCATTTTTAAGTAAAAAGCAAGCTCGCCAGATTCAGGCCGATTAGAATCAGCGCGAGCAGCTACAGTAAAATGATAACCCAACGTCTGGTTTTACTCATATTGATTGCCCTTTGGCCTCATCCAA
>URUZ01000547.1 GCA_900551225.1 uncultured Clostridium sp. | reverse complement strand
TATATTTCCAGCATCTGATATAAATAATAATCGCTGTAGTAATAAATCGGAGCATTATCCTTAAGCCTCAGGCCAAGGTGCACCGAATTAATGGCCTGCTGGTAGAATCTTGCAGTATCTTCCAGATTCTGGAAAAAGTTGCTGATCCCTGCTTTTAACTGATTGGCCGTGAGATAGCCGGAGAGCTGTGAGATCTCATATTCGCTCAGGTTCTGATTCATGGCTCTGCTTATGAGAAACACAATGGTATCCTCATAGATCACGTAAATACTGCCCAGAAAGATCTGTTTTAAATGTTCCAGAATCACATCCAGCTTCAGATCCGAGAAGCTGTGGCCCACTGGCGGAATGGCCACAATATAAAATGTCTCTTTCAGGTTGTAGCCAAGGAGCTTCAGCCGTTCCCTGATGTCGGACACATTCTGCCTCGGGTTCTTTATGAGGTCGGCCAAGAAGTAGGAGTACATGACCCCCTTGTTTCTGGAATAAGCTGAGTTTTTCTGGAGCTCCATGGAGACCAGCTTGCAGAAACGGTGGAAAAAGTCAGGGTCAAATTCCCGGAAGGGATGCTCTGACTCCAGCATCATCACATGACCCACCTCCACATTTTGAATATGCACCACATCGATCAGCATGCCCTTGTGGACCAGCTCATTGACGAAATAGTAGGCGGTATCTCCCTTACGGACCTTCTCATCCAGCTTGTTGGCGCGGATGGAGCGGATACCCTTCTCACTGATATAGCCGGAGGCGCTCTCCTCACGGAAGAATTCATTGTCCGGGATGATGCCAGCGGAGATGGCCAGGTACTTATTCTGCAGATCTACCACATAAATAGGATTGCCGAACAAGTGGGAAGCAGTGTCCACCAGATGCTGGAGACCATTTCCGGAGAAAAGGGAGTTGGTCAGGATGTGCATGCCTGCCGTGATCTGCTGGATCTCGGCCAGGTCCTCCATGGTGGCGTTGAACAGCTCCGCCTGGGAGATGTCAGGACCGAAGTAGGCAATGGTAAAAGGGCTGTCTTGATACCGGGAAAAATCAATCTCCTTCCCATAGCAGAACAACGTAAATACGCGGCTGTTTTCTGCCTCCGGCATAAGCTCTGTGGAGGTCAGGTAGAGGATGGACTCCTCAAAATGCCGCTGGCCCGGCGTGAGAATCCTTATATTAACCATGTCGCAGTTATTGTTCTGGCTGCCTGACAGCTGCGGCCGTAAGTTCTTCTTATTCAGTCTGCTTAACAAAATCTGATATTCCATAAAGCCTCCTCTTTTATCGTATTGTGCGGACGCACAAAAATGTGGTTCTGATCCCACCCACCCTTGGCCTCAAATACGATGAATACAGTGCTTTTATTATATATAATAATCATACAAAGGTAAACAAAAATACGAGAAAAAGTAATAGGAAGGAAGAAGGCTTATGAGTACATTAGGTAAGTATAACAGAAGCGTTTCGATCATCGGTGTGGGCTGTACACCCTTTATGTATACGGTAGACAACCCGGAGACAGATGGGCTGACAGAGGGGGAAATGTTCGGTTATGCGGCATTAAAGGCAATGGAGGATGCAGGAGTCAACCCGCAGAATGTGGACTTTTACTTTCATGGCGAGGCAAGCCCCCTCAACGGCTCCAACTATCTGACGCCCAATGTGCAGATTGCCAACTGGTTCGGCATGAAGGGGAAGGGCTCGATCCATCACTCCGAGGCATGCTGCACCGGCTATCTTGCCATCGAGCAGGCAGTCAATGCGGTGGCCTCCGGCAAATACAACTGTGTTCTCACCGGCGCGGTGGAGTTCGGGGACAGCACCCCTGCACCGGCAGACAATGTGGAGAGTCCGAAGCATCCCTACAAGCGTGACAAGATGACCATGGAGAAGTTCCTAAAGACAACCGCATGGTTATATGACCGCACCTATACAAGAAGCCTGATGGCCGGCCAGGAGCTGATCTATGACGATGCGGCGGAGTGGTATGTGCGGACCAGGGGCATCACGGCAGAGCAGATGAATGATACACTGAACTGGATGTGTATCAACAACAGGCGCAATGCATCTGTCAACCCTCTTGCCATTGAGAGGAGAACTTATGAATCCCTTGCCCAGGAGGCGGGAATGACCCTGGATGAGTACATGAATTCCCCATATAATCCCAAAATGGGTGATTTCCTCAGGGCCGGCGGCATTGAGCTGAAGTGTGACGGCGCAGCAGCAGCCATCGTGTGCGCCACGGAAATGATCCCGGAGATTGCAAAGAACTTAAAGCATCGGCCCATTGAGGTGCTGGGAGTGGGCAGCGCGGCCTGTGAGGCCACCACCCCTCATTTTGAGGTGCGCGCCACAGAGGAGGCGGTCCGCCAGGTATATGAGCTGACCAATTTATCCGGGGACGATCTGGATCTGTTCTATGCAAATGATTTCATTATCACATCCCACCTGGTGTCCGCTGAAATAGCCGGTTATCTTCCTTATGGCCAGGGCTGGAAATACATCTGTGAGGGCCGCACGGCCTGGGACGGGGATAAACCCATCAATTCCAACGGCGGGCGCACCTCCTTTGGCCATGCCCACGCGGCTTCGGGCCTGGCGGACGTCTATGAGGCGTGCAAACAGATGTGGGGCGAGTGCGGTGAGCATCAGGTTAAAACACAGCCCAGGACAGCCATGCTCCGGGGCTATGGCGGAGCCCAGAACGTGGCCGCCGTGTTACTTCGTACATTGGGTGAATAGGAGGAATTGAGGATGAGCATCAAGTTAGAAAAGGTTGTGGAGACATTTTACAAGGGTCTGGAAGAGGGGAAGTTTCTTGGCCGGAAATGCCCGAAATGCGGAAATGTGGAGTTCCCGCCGGTCTATGCCTGCAATGAATGCGGAAGCTATGAGACAGAGTGGTATGAAATCAGCGGTAAGGCCAGGCTGCACTCCATTGT
>URUZ01000546.1 GCA_900551225.1 uncultured Clostridium sp. | reverse complement strand
ATAGTATAGGGGGTAAATGTGACTAAAGTTTGAGCGTGGGATAAAGAAAAAATAAAAAGCTTAAAGAAATTATGACAGAAATAGAAGAAAGTATAAAAGATTGGGGAAAACGCGCAGATTTAGGCGTTTTCCCCAAGGCGGGCAGTTTTGACTGCATTACATATTTTCGTGACTTCCTACCATACGGATCACGCCGCAGCCGATTTTGCTTCCGGAGTTGCCGGATGGCTGGGTGGTGAAATCATCGGCGTTGCTGTGGATAATCACGGAGCGGTTTAAAATATCCTGCACAGTGAAGCGCTTGTCATAAAATGACAGCCACGCATAGCCCTGGTTGGAGAGCAGGGGCAGCAGATCGCCGGCGTGGTCCGGGTGGGGTTCACTGGTGGGATTGTAGTGCTCCCCGGTGTCTGCAAAGTTGTTGGAGCAGTCGCCGAACTGATGGATGTGCATGGCGTAGAAGTCGGATGAACCCTGATGGTCCACATCAGGAAGGCCGAAAACCTCCGCTTCCACCAGCACGCCGCCATAGGGAGTGTCAAAGAATTTTACAAGCCCGCTGAGCTGGGGAGCCATGGAATTGCCGGTGACCCAGGCCATGGCCTGAGGTGTATTGCGGTTAATTAAATTGGAAAATGTCATTCTGGGGGTAATTTGGTTTGTCTGCATGAATTTCCTCTGATTTTTACTGTCAGTTTATTATATGCGGGCAGAGGGGCAGAGGGTACGCAAAAGGCGGAGGGCATTGCGCCCTCCGCCGGAATTAGTTACAGCTGGCCGGTGACAGATGTGGGGATCGTGAATTCCACGGCACCCATGTAGCCTGGCGCCACCTCGTATTCGTCAAAGGTGATGACCAGTTCGCCGGACTTATTAAAATAGAAGCTTTCCGTTCCTTTAAGTCCAGTAAAGTCCGTATCCGGCATGTCACTGTTGAGGAAATACATGACATTTTCATCAGCGCTCATCTGGGCTGTCATCTGCTCCTTGATGTTGCTGCTGACTGCATTTAACAGCTCGGTGTTATTGTTGAACAGGTCGTTCAGCGTCAGCACATTTCCGGTGGCCTTGTTGACAGTAAAAATCTTCACATACTGGGCTCCGCTGGCCATGGCCACAGTGGTGTCAATGCGGATCGCCAGATATTTGTCAGTATCAGTGACCACCTGGTAGGAGGAGTCCAGCGCGTAGTGTCCCTGGCCCTGATCCTGGGCCAGCTGCTGTTCATACTGGGCGATCAGCTCGTTGGCGTATTCTTCAATGGATTTATTTACAGCGGTCTCAGCCTTGCCGTCAATGGTAACCTGGGGAATCTCCACCTTGGCCTCGTATCCGTCCTTCTGGTCCTCAAAGGTGCGGAAGGTGACCACCTTGGCGATGGAACCGATCACCGGGATCTTCTCCATCGCATTGGCAGTGGTTGGGGTTAAGTTGGCCATCAGGGTGATTGCCACCATAGCGGCTGCTGCGGTTGCTCCTGTAGATTTAAATACTTTCATATGAATACCTCTTTTCTGTTCTTTTTTTGCCTGATTGATTCCTTGTAGCATCCTTGCCTTTGCCTGTGGGGGAACGGGGATGTCTTTATATTCTTTTTTTAAATTTGCTATGACTTTTTCTTCGTCCTGTCTCATTGCGGCTTCTCCTTTCCGTTCTTTAACTTCCATATGTGCCGGCTTCCAGATCCAGCCTCAGTTTCTTCAGGGTTCTGTACAGCCGCGCTTTCACTGTATTCAGATTCTCATCCAGGATTTTAGCGATTTCTTCCAGTTTCATATCTTCAAAATACCGGAGAATCACCACTGTCCTGCTTTTTTCATCCAGCTGCTCCAGCATGTATTTTAAATCCACGTCCCCGTACCGGTCTTCCCAGACCGCCTCGGGCATGGTGTCCGACAGCTCTTCCTTCTTGCGTTTCCGGATCAGATCCAGAGCGGTATTGATGACGATCCTGTAGAGCCAGGTGGACAGGTACTGTGGATTTTTTACCTTTTGGCAATCTTTGATGGCTTTGTAGGCGCTTTCCTGGACAATATCCAGCGCATCCTGCTCCTGCCGCACATAGCTGTAAGCCAGACGGTAATAAGTTTCATAGTTGTCCAGCAGAAGCTGCTCTATAGCGGCCTCCTGTCTAAAACCCATATGCCTTCCTCCTTTTCATTTTTGATTCTATATATTAGACGGGGGAAATGTCCTGTTAGTTGCATCGTTTAAAATTTCCCATTTTCCTTATTTTTACACCAAGGTAAATAAAAAGCAACAGCCATTGTGTTTTATCATCATAAATGTTATATTGGAGGTGCACAAAAACCAATACATAAGAGGTGAAAAACGAATGACAGAACGCAAAGGAGAAGAAGCAAGGCCGCGTGCAGCCGGGAAACGTGCAACGGCCGTCTCGGAAAAAACAGGTCAGGTGCAGCTTGCAGACCGGCATCAGGGCAGGAGCGCGGCGCCCAAGGGCAGAAGCGCAGGAGCCGGGGAGAGAAGCGTTGGAGCCGGGGAGAGAAGTGTTGGAGCCGGAGCGAAAAACGCAGGAGCCGGGGAGAGAAGCGCAGGAGCTGAAGAGAGAAGCGCAGGAGCTGGAGAGAGAGGCGCAGCTCCCAAGGGAAATGCTTCGTCCAGGGACAGAAACGCTGCCAAAGGGCGTCCGTCCAGAGAGCGGCGGTCCAGGGGAAGGCGTATGTCCCTTCCGTTGATTCTGCTGGCGCTGGTCATTGGGCTGTCTGCCGGTTTTGGCGCGGGATGGCTTCGCTGGGGGTATGAGAAGCCTTACACAGTGGACCTGAAGGCTGTGGAAGTACCCAAGTGGGTTGAACAGGATTTTATCCGCAAGAATATTTTTTCCAGGCCGGATGTGAGCCTGAAGCGGGTTGACAATATTGTGATACATTATGTGGCAAATCCAGGAAAGTCTGCCAGACAGAACAGGAACTACTTTGACGGACTGGCGGGCCAGGATCCCAACTCACCGGGCCAGTCGGCC
>URUZ01000545.1 GCA_900551225.1 uncultured Clostridium sp. | reverse complement strand
GCCCGGGACCCTTTGTGCAGCAGCTGGTTCCTCAGCTCATGCTGGCGGTTTTCCGAATCGTTAAACCGCTGCAGGGTGGCAAATGCCCCTATACAGTCCTCCTTCCGCAGCACCGGAGCCACGGTTACTCCCACGTTCACGCCGCCCATTCGGATCACCTTAGGGCCCACCGTGCCTTTCGTATTCAGACACTGGCCAAAGGGAATGCCGGCCAGAACAGTGTCCGCCCGGCTGTGCAGGGCCTGGGAACGGCTCAGGCCGGTGATCTCCTCCCCCTTCCGGTTCATGGCAAATATCTCCCCCCGCTCATTCACCCCGATAATACCCTCGTCCAGGATCTCCATCAACATGTCAAACTGGCTCTCCAACCGTCTGGACCTGTCAAACATCCGGTCAAAATTGTAGTTGCTGGTGGCCACCTGCGAGAAATAATTCCTGAAAGGCTCTGTCTCCAGCAGCTCCTCCAGCCCCAGCTTCAGCGCAACCTCAATCATGGTCTCTGAGGTGCAGCAGCGATGCCCAATGTTCACCACCTCCCGTATTCCCTCCGGCACATACCGCTCCTCATCCGTGGTCACTGCCAGATCAATCCCGCTGACAGGCGCCGCCCCCGGATAATAGGGGGTGAATTCAATGTGGTTGACCCCCAGCTGGTTCAGCATGGTGGTGGCCTCCCTGGCCATCTTTTCCGTCATATTCACAAACAGCGCTTTGGTTCCGGCCGGTATCTCCCTGAGCCTTCGTATGGCCTCCCACAGGTAGGTCACATGGATCTGGCTGATCTGGGAATCTATGGGAATATAGCGCGGCACGTCCTCCCTGTTCTCAAAGGCGTCCGTGGATATCATATACAGGTCACAGCGCTCCGCCCTCTCCCCCGAAGCGGCTGTCAGCGGCCCGTCCATCCCCGTGACTGCGCCATCCTGCACGCTGTAGGCTCTGACCTCCACCGTGCCGCCGAACAGCTCCCGCACCTGCTTTCCATAAAACGCGCTGGCCCTGGGGTCCAGAGCTACAATTCCTATTTTTTTAACCATTTTCCGCCTCCATTTCTGCCATTTCCACCATTATAAATGATGTCAGTGGGGAAATGCAATGGAATGCCAAAAGACAGGCATAAAAAGCCTGGGGAAAATACACTGCCGCGCCTGCAGAAATACCGTGGCAAATCCGGCAATCCATTGACAAGTGTCTATGAGGGGGATAAAATAAAGGAAATCTGATTAAGGGAGAAGTAGTGGAGGAAATGTTTATGAGATGGAATAAGATTGGCATGATTGGACTGATCAGTATGATCGCTGTTGTGATTACCGCGTGCACAAACGCTAATAACAGCGGAGACAGTATTCTGCCGTTTACTTCGATTGTTCCGGGAATGAGTATGGAAGAGATCCGGAAGCTGGAACCGGAGATGGAGGAGGAGGACGGCTGGTGTTATCTGACAAAGGACTACCAGGGTTTTCCCATGGAAGGCGAATTTGACCAGGAGTCTATAGATACTATCATTATCTGGACCTGCTATGATGACGAACTGGATCTGGATCAGCTGGTGGACAGTCTGACCACCTATTTTGACAAGCGGTACGAGGTGTACACTACGATGGAGGAGGACAGCTTTTCAGCAACAGACTGGCGCACGGATAAATATGATATACTCCTGAAAGATTCTGTTTTTAGATTTATGGGGACTGAATCCAGGGAGATCACCTTATCTTTGTCGGTTCGTCTGGATTTGAAAGACCATACATAATAATGATCAAGTTTAATCGGCGGCCATAAAAACCGCCGATTAACATATTTTACACAGCCTTCACCCGTGTCTATATCCGCTCAATATATTGGATCGCCACGCACTGCGGCCCGCCCTGGGTCACAAATGCAGGACTCAGCTCCAAAATCTGAATCTCCAGCTCCGGAAATGCCTCTGCAAATATCCGCTTAATCCCATCTGCTTCCCCCGGCGCATCCGCGTGGGCGATATACATCAGATGCCCCGCCCCCAGCTGCTTCCCATGGACATGTTTGAGGATGCTGCCAACGGCTGAGGACATGGTCCGCTTGACGCTGAATTTGTCCAGCTTTTTTCCGTCCTGGGTGAGATGGAGGATGGGCTTCAGTTTGAGAAGGCCTCCTATGGCGGCGGCCACCGGCGTCAGACGCCCGCCTCTCCTTAAAAATACAAAATCCTGTGGAATCAGAAAGGATTCCGTCTTTCCGGCCGCTGTCTCCAGCCAGCCCAGGATCTCCTCCCCGCTTTTTCCCTCCTCAGCCATCTTCCTGGCCTGGTCGGTCATATACCGGTGAGGGCCGCACAGGGTCCGGCTGTTGAACACTGTGATATCCTCTTTGTTGTCCGCCATCTCCCTGGCGCCCAGAGCGCTCTGATAGGTTCCTGAAAGCCCGTCCGCCATGGAGATATTGATCATCTTCTGCCCGCTGTACTTCTCGTATACATCCAGCACATCCCCAATGGGAGGCTGTGATGATGTGGGGATCTTGCCTGCCTGTATCTGGCCATAGAATTCTCCCATGTCCATCTGCAGATCCCGGCCATGCCAGTCCCCAATGCTGACACAGAGAGGAATAGCCTCAATCCCGGCCTTACTCCCCTCTTCTATTGTATAAAGCGTTGATGAGTCCGTAATAATTTTCACCATATCACTACCCCCGCATAATGTCATTAAGCGCTGAGCTGCATATAGCTGTGACAAAATGCCTGATTACCTGCGTTCGGTGTGCGTCCGTTGTACATCCGGTGTGTCCGGTGTGCGCGTCCAGTGTGCATCCGGTGTGCGTCCGGGCCACCGCGGCGCAGTGGACCCCCGGTCAGTGTCTCCCGCAGTAAATAGCAGATACTATATCACAGCTATCGAAACATCTCAGTTCTAGTATTTATTACTATGTATTAAAGTTTATATTATGCATATGACATAGTCAATAGGTGATTCGACATTTTTCGACAATTACCCAAGGCAAATGTTTCCAGATACGGTTTTATGTGGTGCTCTTCTCAAATTC
>URUZ01000544.1 GCA_900551225.1 uncultured Clostridium sp. | reverse complement strand
CCCGCCTCATCGGCGGCCGCCCGGCCATAAGCGCCATAACAGATGGGAGGAGAGAGGATGGAGCAGAAGAGCAGAAAAGAGCGCATGATGTGGGCGCAGTTTGACGCCTTGGAGATGGGAAGCGGGTGGGCGGAGGAAGATATCACAAAGCCGCAGATCCTTATAGAGGATGTGTACGGCGACTCCCACCCCGGCAGCGTCCATTTAAACCAGGTGACGGAACAGGTGAAATGGGGTGTGGTTGAAAGCGGCGGCTACGGAGCCAAATACCACATTACGGACATCTGCGACGGCTGTGCCCAGGGGCACGACGGCATGAATCTGGTGCTGGCGTCCAGGGAGGCAATCTGCGATATGGTGGAGGTCCACGCCAGCGCAGTGCCCTGGGACGGCATGGTGCTGTCCAGCTCCTGCGATAAGTCCATCCCCGCCCACTTAAAGGCAGCCGCCAGAATGGATATTCCCGCTATATTTCTGCCGGGCGGAAGCATGAGGCCGGGACCGGATATGACCACATCCCTGGAGGCCGGCGGCATTTCCCTGCGGCAGAAGCGGGGGGATGGGATCACGGAGGCGGAGATCCGGGATTACAAGATCACCGGCTGCCCTTCTGTGGGGGCCTGTACCTTCCTGGGCACAGCATCCACCATGCAGTGCATGGCCGAGGCGCTGGGCATGGCCCTTCCGGGAAGCGCCCTGGTTCCTGCAACTATGCGGGATATACTGGAATATGCCAGAAGAGCTGGCCGGGCGGTTATGGAGCTGGCCGGAAATGGCATTACCCCCTCCTGCATTATCACGCCGGCAGCCATGCGCAATGCCATTGTGGTACACAGCGCAATCGGCGGTTCCACCAATGCGGCGATCCATCTGCCCTCCATTGCCAGGGAGCTGGGGTTTGAGCTGCCCATAGAATGGTTTGATGAGATCAACCACAGGATTCCCCACCTGTGCAACATCAATCCCAGCGGACAGCATCTGACGGAAAGCTTCTGGTTTGCGGGCGGCGTACCCATGGTACAGTGGATGCTCCGGGACTATCTGGATCTGGATGTAATGACCGTGACAGGCAGAACCCTGGGTGAGAATCTGGAGATGGTCCGGCAAGACCGGTTCTTTGAGCGGAACATCGGGTATCTGCACAATTATGGGCTGGAGCGGGAGGATGTGATATTCCCGGTGGAGAAGGTGAAGGAGAACGGCTCCGTGGCTGTCTTAAAGGGCAACATTGCGCCGGAGGGCGCGGTGATCAAGTATTCCGCCTGTGCGGAGGCGATGAGGAGCCATCGGGGGACAGCCAGGGTATATGACAGCGAGGAGGCAGCCCACGCGGATGTGGTTCATAAGAAGATCAACCGCGGCGATATCATTGTGATCCGCTATGAAGGGCCCAGGGGCAGCGGTATGCCGGAGATGCTGATGACAACTGAAGCCATTGTCTGTGATAAGGACTTAGACGGCACAGTGTCCCTGGTGACGGACGGGCGTTTCTCGGGAGCCACCAGAGGGGCGGCCATTGGGCACGTCTCCCCGGAGGCGGCCAGAGGCGGGCCGCTGGCATTTGTCAGGACAGGGGATATCATTGCCTATGATGTGGAAAAACGTGCGCTGAACCTGGTGGGAGCCGATGGGGTGGAGCTTACGCCCGAACAGGCGGAGTCGGTTCTGGCCCGGCGGATGAAGGACGGGTATAAGAAACCGTCCGGCCGTAAGGGGATGTACAGGCGGTACACGGAACATGCGCTGTCGGCGATGGAAGGGGCAGGGTATTGATCGGGAATTAGGAATAAATTTCCAGGTATACACTGGAAAAACACCTGCTTTTTTGTTATAATTACATATATCTGTAAGCTGAGGGCCTCCGCTGTGGAGGCCCTTCGCTGATTGAAAGAATTGGCGGGGTGGTGGGATGAAGGGCAGATGGATTGCTGTCAGGCGGGCAGAGCTGCGGAAACGCCTGGCCCGCAAAGCAGCCAAAATTGTGGTTGGGACAGTTACATCTATTATGATCTTTGAGGCTGTCATTTTGCTGCTGTTCTGGAAAAAACCTGAAGATGTGGACCGCATCCTGATCTGGCATCACTCATTTTGCGGCGTGGTGGACTATCGGGAGATGATGATTGATGTAGGAAACCGCTTGTATTATGAATACAATATGCCAGGGTACTGGCTGGAGCGGGATACACAGGCGGAGAACCAGGGATACCAGATCGTGCGCCGGCTGGATCAGAAGGATATGGACCGCTTCTTTGCAGCTGCGTCCAGGCATGGATTCTGGAGCTGGAGAGGCAGGTTTGAAAACAGGGATATTATTGACGGCGGGTCATGGGAGATTGTTGTTACCTATAAAAATGGCAGCACTTACAGCGTGAGCGGATATGCGGACGGCCCGGCAGGCTGGCGGAAGGTCTCAGAGGAATACAGAAGGTTAACAGGAGAATGGTTGTAGAGGAGGAAATGATTATGAATGGAGATTTGATCCTGATTATTGGGTGCGGGCTGATCTGCCTTATGTTTTTATACCTGCTGGCGGGTATTTTCAAGGATTGGGTCCGGATTACAAGAATGAAGGGCAGAGCCAAGGCCAAGATCCTCCGCGTGGATACGGTGGAACGGCCAGCTTTCAGCGGACGCCATGTGGGCAGGGAGCCTGTGCTCTTTTACACAATTAAAGAGGACAGCTACCAGGTGAGATGGAGCCAGGGCAGAGGTGCGGACAAATACAAGGCTGGAAGCGTCATCACCATCCGCTATGATGAAAACAATCCCAAGGATATCTTTATTCCCGGCGACTGGGGACAGATGGAGTTCCTAGTGATGTACACCCTGACATTGATCGCAGTGGGATATGGCTTGGCGATATTTGCAGGGGAGTATTTCTGGGGAGTGAATCTACGGTTTTGGCAGTGAGGTGCCGGGCGTCATGCCCTGCACCTCTTTTGGATGCCTAGAGCGTGTTTGATAATTCATTTCCGCCATCTGCACGCCCCACTTTGCGGCATATTTGACCCCAATTCGGTCAACGTAGC
>URUZ01000543.1 GCA_900551225.1 uncultured Clostridium sp. | reverse complement strand
CAGAGGAGGTTCCAATGCCCGGGCTGTCACGTTTGGAGGAGAGGAACTGGCCGTTTTCCATGCGGATTTCGTGGCTGTAGGTATTTTTAACGGACAGGGCCAGCATGGTGGAACCGATGGAATTGAGGTTTATGATGATGCGCCGGGTGCCTTCTGTCTGCCGGTTGCAGGACTCCAGGGCATTTTCCAGGAGATTGCCCAGGATGCTGCAGAAGTCGATATCCGGAAGGGGCAGATCCATGGACAGGCGGATATCCGCAGTGATCTCCACGCCCGCGTACTTGGCGCTCTCCAGGTAGTAGCTGAGAACGGAATTAATGGCCCTGTTGGAACAGTAATCAATGAGGGGGGAGGGCTGGAACACGCCCAGCTGTTTATCGATATACTCCTTGGCCTCCTCCAGCTCCCGGCGCTCCAGTAGGCCCCGCAGGGCTATGAGATGGTGGCGGAAATCGTGGCGGATGCTGCGGCTTTGTTCCAGGCCCTGCTGAA
Organism: uncultured Clostridium sp.; assembly: GCA_900551225.1. Taxonomy (GTDB): domain Bacteria; phylum Bacillota; class Clostridia; order Lachnospirales; family Lachnospiraceae; genus Enterocloster. The sequence continues at coordinate 2,537 of URUZ01000543.1, read as the reverse complement.
TGCGGGCCATCTGGCTCTTCTGGGAATCAGCCAGAAGCTCCGCGGTGCGCAGCCGCTCTTTGGCCACAAAGCCCTCCTCGATCTCGCTGAGTGCCGTCAGAGTGATGATGTGTATGATAAAGATGCATAAGATCCATCCGATGGAGGACAGAATCCTTTCTTTTGTCCAGACCCGCCCGGCCATGGGATATTCCGTGTAGTTGAGAAGGCGGAACTGGAGAAACAATACCAGGGGCACAATGGGAAGATAGTTCCACAGGTCGATTTTCTGGGTGACGGATACCGCCTTCAGCAGATACGGTCTGACCCGGTAGTATACAGTGATGGTCAGGGCCAGAATAAACAGCACGTAAATGATGAATTCCGTGGCAGTTACCTGATAGACTTTTTCATCCATATGAAGAAAACGGTTAATCATGTCTGAGAGCACCCTAGCCGTATCTATGAAGTTTTTAAACAGGAACACAGTGAAAATCAGTATTCTCAGATCCAGGCGGAACATGGGGCGGCAGAACAGGATTCCCACGGATAAGGCGATAATGGAACAGAAGCCGCGCCAATAGAAAAATGTGAAAGGCATCTGTACGCCCCAGCATATAAAGATGACCGAGGCGGCCAGATACAAGTTAAAAAAACCCGCGGTGGCAGCGCGGGAATATTTCAGTTCCTTTCGGAAAGTCAAAAATACTGGTGCAAATATAAGGATTTGTTCTATGGCCACGGTTATAACCAGACTGGGAGTGATCACGTTCATAGTCAGCCTCCGTTTAACCTGCTGAACTGATAGTCAGCATACTGCTGGTGGATCTGCGCCTTCTGGTTGCGCATGATGGGAAGGCGTTCACCGCTGCATAGCTCCACCTCGCTCTTGTCAAGGGAAGTCACCTTGTCCATGTTGATGATGCAGTTGCGGTAGCAGCAGAGAAACTGGGGGTGCCGCAGCAGGATGGCAGAGAACTCATCAAAGCGCATATAGGTCCTGTACATCCGTTGTTTTGTGTGGATCTGGATATAGTGATTGTAATAATCGGTATAGTAAATATCATCCAGCAGGATCTTTACCATCAGTCTGCTTTCCTTGACCTCAATGTAGGCGGCGTGTGTCTCAAGGCTTTTGCAGATGTAGTCCATGGCATTTTTAAACTTCTCATAGGGAATGGGCTTAACCAGGTAATCCGAGATATGCAGCTCAAAGCCCTTCAATGCGAAATCCTGACTGCTGGTAGTGAAGATGATATTGCAGCGGCGGTCCTCCTGGCGGATGGTCTCAGCCACCCTGATTCCCGCGGCCTCCTCGCCAAGATAGATATCAACCAATGCAAGCTGGTATTCACCGGGGGACCATTCGGAGAGAAATTCCTCGGCGGTATTAAAAATTGTGGTTTTCTGTACAACACAGATCTCACTAAAGTATGTATAAATATAACTTGATAACTGACGGGCATCTTCTATGGAGTCGTCTATGATTGCAATATTCACTGGGGTTATCCTTTCGTATTCCTATTCTGAACTCAGGTTGTATGTAATTATAGTGTAGGGAAAGGGGGAATAAAGCGCACCCGGGGATGGCGCAGGGACGGCAGGATGCCGTATTCGTGTTGGAATAAGTATAATATAGAACAGGTGAAAATGCAAGGATTATCAGGCAGGCTGTATATAGGGGGTAGGCCTGGGCATAATTCAGATAGGCCTGCTGGACCACCGGTTGAAAACGGGGAATGCAGGCAGGAAAAGGAGAATATAAATTATGCCGAAAACTAAGAAAACGGAACCATTTGATCCCAAGAACCTGACACCCCAGGAACAGCTGAAATTTGAGATTGCCCAGGAATTAGGACTGGAGGCAAAAGTGATTGAAGGGGGCTGGAGAAGCCTGACCGCCAAGGAAAGCGGAAAGATCGGCGGCCTGATTACCAAGAAGAAACGGGAGATGAAAAAGGAAGCTCTGGAGATGGGACTGGAAAAGTAGATTGAAAAGAGGGCGCGTATCCTTTATACTTAGGTAAGATTATACAAGCCCGGCAGAACTCGGTTTTCATGCCGGGACACGAAGGAGACAATGCCATGGAAGTGGGAATCATCAGTTTTACGCCGGGCGGAAGCAGGCTCTGCCTGAAGCTTGTGAGGCTTCTTGAGGGAACGGAGATAAGCTGCGCCGGGTATGTGCCGGCGCGGTATCTCACCCCGGACATGGAGGCGGCAGGAATAGGGCCCTCACCGGCTGGAGGCGCTGCCGAATGGGCGGGGGATATGTTCCGGGAAGGAAGATCCATGGTATTTATCGGAGCCGCTGGAATTGCGGTCCGGGCCATAGCGCCGTGGGTCTGCGATAAGCTTAAAGATCCTGCGGTGGTGGTGATGGATGAGGCCGGGAGATTCGCGGTTCCGATCCTCTCCGGGCATGTGGGGGGCGCCAACCGTCTGGCCGTCCGTCTGGGGGCCATGGCAGGCGCAGCTGCGGTGATCACCACGGCCACGGATGTGAACGGCTGCTTTGCAGTGGATGTATTCGCAGCTGAGAATCGTCTGGTAATTGG
>URUZ01000542.1 GCA_900551225.1 uncultured Clostridium sp. | reverse complement strand
AGGAGCCGGCCCCTCCGCTGTCCTCCCCACCCCAACCTCCTTCTTTTCGCGGCCAACACCCCAGCCAACGTCCGCGTCCCCTTCCCCGTCCCCTTCCTACTTAGACAAATGATAAGAATCCAACAACTGATTCTTCGTATGCCACAACTGATTAGACAGATCCACATGCACAGTATGCGGGTTGATCAAACGCTTGGACTCATCCCACAGCGTATCCAGTTCCTGTTTGCAGTAAGCCTGGATATCCATGACCTTAGGAGAGTGATACACGCATTTTCCTTCCAAAAACACAGGCACAAGCAGCTCCCTCAACGTATAGGAACCGGGAGCCAGCATGGTCTTTTTCCAGGTCTCCAGAGGATCGAAGAGCAGCAGGGAATTGCTGGTGTCAAACTGTTCGCCAACCAGGCAGATCAGGTCTGCAATGACCTTGCCGGTGTGCTTGTTGTAGATGCGCTGGATGGTCTTGTTGCCGGGGTTGGTGATCTTCTCCGCGTTCTCGGACAGCTTGATCTTGGGAATAAACTGGCCAGTGGCCTTGTCCTTGATGGCAGCCAATTTGTACACGCCTCCGAAGGAGGGGCAGTCCTTGGCAGTGATCAGGTTGGTGCCCACGCCCCAGGAGTTGATGGTTGCGCCCTGCATCTTCAGGCTGTTGATCAGCTCCTCGTCCAGATCGTTGGAGGCGGAGATCACGGCGTCCGGGAATCCGGCATCATCCAGCATTTTCTTGGCCTTCTTGGACAGGTAGGCCAGGTCGCCGCTGTCCAGGCGGATTCCGTAGAAGGTCAGAGGGATTCCTGCTTCCCTCATTTCCTTAAATACCTTGATGGCGTTGGGCACGCCGGAGTTTAAGGTGTCATAGGTGTCCACCAGCAGGATGCAGGCGCCAGGGTACAGCTTGGCGTAGGTGCGGAAGGCGGTCAGCTCATCCGGGAAACTCATGATCCAGCTGTGGGCGTGGGTGCCTTTCACCGGCACATCGAACATCTGGCCTGTGAGCACATTGGAGGTGCCGATGCAGCCTGCGATCATGGCGGCCCGGGCGCCGTAGATTCCGGCATCCGGTCCCTGGGCCCGGCGAAGTCCGAATTCCATGACCCCATCGCCCTTGGCAGCGTACACGATGCGCTCTGTCTTGGTGGCGATCAGGCTCTGGTGGTTGATGATATTTAACAGGGCTGTCTCCACCAGCTGGGCCTGCATAATGGGGGCAATGACCTTCACCAGGGGTTCTCTGGGGAATACCACCGTGCCCTCGGGGATTGCGTAAACATCGCCGGTGAATTTGAAATCATGGAGATATTCCAGGAAATCCTCATCAAACATGTTCAGACTGCGCAGGTACTCGATCTCAGCAGTGTCAAAATGCAGGTTTTCAATGTATTCGATCACCTGCTCCAGACCGGCGCAGATTGCAAACCCGTTGCCATGGGGATTGGTGCGGTAAAACATGTCGAACACCACGGTTTCATTGGCATCCTTTTCTTTGAAATATCCCTGCATCATCGTCAGCTCGTACAGGTCAGTCAGTAAGGTAAGGTTTCTTTGCTCCATGTTTTCTCCTCCTGGGCGCGGCCATGTGCCCTGGGGCAGTGTGATTTTGGTGGGCCGCGCAATTATTGTACTGTAGTATAGCACAAATTTTGTAAAAGGCAAATGGGCTGTTAAAATTTTAACAAAATAGATGCCGTGAGGAATGCCGTAAAGAATGGCTGTTCCTTCTATGTGGCGGATGATGACGAGCGGGGGCACTGGCTTATGATGAACCGCCTCTGAGCGGATATTCGGACAGTCGAGAATTAAAACGTGAATAAATCCCTTTTTTCTGTTATGATGAAAGAAAAGAGGGATTTTTCTGTTGGATGCAGAGATGCGCAGTCTCATTGCGGGAGGTACTGAAGATGAGTAGAGGAGGAATTGTTGTTTTATGCCTGTGGACCGCGGTATTTCTGGTGGGGTGCCATAAAACTGCGTCAGCCGGATATGAGACAGGCTCAGAGCGCCTGGCTCCCACAGCGGATGAAACTATAGCAGCGGATGGCGCTATAGCCGGGAATGAAGCTCCGGCTGGAGCTGAGACTCCTGCTTCTGCGGGTGGGGAGGCGGAGTATGCAGTGCTGTTCGATGAACTGGTACGCCTGAAAACAGCGCCGCTGACCGGGGAATATGGTTTCTATAACTGGTCGGAGGAGATGAAGGACGTGCTGCGTGAGTATCTGAATCTCGGCACAATTCTGGGCATAGTCCCGGATACGGACCTGGAGAGCCGGGGCGGTGTCTCCCTGACCGTGACTCCGTGGGAACAGGGCAGTCTGGACTCTGTGGACGGAATGGCGGGGGAGGGCCGGTACCGGCTGATTTCGGCTGTGATAACCAGATCTGACGGTCAGAGGTCCGACAGGGCCTATTATCTGGAGAAGGAGAATTCTGCGGTGTGGGACTGCAGTCTGCTGCAGATCGCCTATGATTCCCTTGCCCTCAGATGGGTTCCGGAAGCAGCGGACGGACATGGACAACTCTATCTGATGACCGCAGAGGAGGCGGAAGCTGGGAAAAAGACTGAGATCAACCTGTTTAAACTGGACGGGGCAGTCCGCGGGCAGGTGATGTGTGATGTGCTGTGCACCAGGCAGCTTGCGGGGCAGAGAGATGGCGAAGCCCTGGTCAGGAGCGGACAGGAGGGATTTACTGTCACCGGCACTGTGTTAAAAGGTGGTGTGCAGGAGGACTGCGAGCTGGATATAAAGCTGGGGCTGGAACCGGGCGGAGACGGCTTCACAGTCAGCCGCAGCCCAAAACGGTATGAGGCCGAGATCCCGCAGACATCAGGATACGCCCTGGTTCTGGGCCTGGCCGGGGAGGAGGATCTGAGAACTCTTTGGGTGACTGCCGGGAGCGGGAATGAGCTGTCCGGGAGCGGAGCCACCGGGGCCGGGGGTGAGCTGTCCGGGAGCGGAGCCGCCGGGGCCGGGGATGAGCTGTCCGGGAGCGGAGCCGCCGGGGCCGGGGATGGGGTGCCCGGGAGTG
>URUZ01000541.1 GCA_900551225.1 uncultured Clostridium sp. | reverse complement strand
ACTATCTATTTCGAGAATAACGGAGAGGTTAAGGGGATGAGAAATAATGTCTGTTTTATGGCATAAAAAGGGCTGTTGCTCCAGTAGATTATTTATCTACTGGAGCAACAGCCCCTTTTCCTCGCTAATCTCTATTGGGTTTTATGTACTTTTTCATAAGGGAATCAAATTCTTTATCGTTCAATATTGCACTGTCCTTTGTTTCAATCGCAGGAAATTTTTCTTTCAGCATGGCAATAAAGGCACGCCCCCGGTTTTCATCCGCATCCAGCCAGATTCTGCTACGGTCAGTTATCAGTCCAACCTGTAGTTTTTTTGTGTACTTAATCTTACTGCCTGCGCCAATAGGTTCCTCTAGGTTAAACAAACAGACGGCTTTCAAATCGCTTTGCTTAAAGATAAATGACGAACTTTTTATAAAATCGGCAGTTATAATACTTTCTTCCATTTGATTAAATTTCCCATTTAGGGTTAGAAGATATGCATCTTCTGCTACTAATTGCCGGTCAAATTCCTCGACTTCATTCTCGGAATAGCTGCTTTTCTTTGCAAACTCCTGAACCCAGTCCTGCCTGTTTTTACCTTTTTGTTTTTTACCAACCGAGATTATAAAAACATCAAAAAGAACCAGCAGAACACCAAATCCTATAAAAACTAAGCCACCAATCAGGTTTGAGTTGTCCCATATGATACCCCGAATTCCCAGAAAAAAGAGCAGAAGAGAAATCAACAGAAACACCGCTGAGATAACATACACTGCTGTAAGTGATTGATTTCCCTTTACGAGTGCACTAAAATACCCACTGGGATAATGCTGTTGTTTATAATCTTCATCCATTAATTGCATGAAGCCATCCATATTTTTGTCACTCCCTATTCTATATTACTTACAAATATAGCATACACGTATACCTTAGTCAATGGATTAATGTATCACATATGGCATGCTCATTTCACTGCAATGGCCAAGATTGGACTTCAGCTCAAATCAAAGGAATGGTAACCGCTTCCTTCAATGTGGCCATATAATCTGTGAAATGGTGTGTCACTGCCGCCGTCAAACAGAATTCTCAGCCGCTCCTCCTTTGACGGGTAAAAGAATTCAAAAAAAGGGGGTTTGCCGATAATGTCCCTGACGGCGATGCAGCCCTCCCACTGTTCCATCTGTCCGCATTTTGCGAACTCCAGGACAGTGCCATCTGTAAAGGCTATACCCCCTTTTGTCATTTCCCTTATCGCTTTATAGTTTATTTCCTTCATCCCTTGTCCCTCCGTCAGATGCTTCGTCTCAGGCTCTGGAAGCTGTATGTATCACCTGGGTGATAGCTGCGGCAGAACAGCACAGGGCGGCCGCTGGTCTCAAAGGTGCTCTTGATCTGTAGAACCGGCGCACCCTCCTTGATGTTCAGAAGAAGGGATACATTGTGCAGGCAGATTAACGCATCCACTGTTTCACTGAGATACACCGGGTCGAAGCCGCCCTTCTCCTTGACAATCTGGTGCAGGCCCAGGTTGTAGTAGGATGGGTCCACCTGGTCGAAATTTTCCTTGCGCAGATAGATATCCTCATAGGCATAGGGCACGGAATCCATCAGGCGGATTCTGCGCAGCCGCCAGTATCGTCCGCCTTCCTCCAGCCGGAGCGCCCGGAAGCCGAAGCTGTTCTCTGAGCAGAGCCGGCAGCTGATCACTTTGATGGCAGTGACCTTCTCATCAGCAGAGGACTGGATCAGATCCTGTTTGCTCATCTTTACCTTGGTCAGGAAGGTGCCGCTGCCCTTTTTGCGCATCAGAAGTCCCTCATACATCAGCTCCTCAATGGCCCTGCGCAGCGTCATGCGGTTCACCCCCAGCATGGCTGCCAGCTCCCGCTCCGGCGGAATGGGCACATCCACCTTGTACTGCCCGGATTTGATCTGCTCCAGCAGATAATCCTTGATTTCCAAATATTTTTTCTGCACCTTTTGATCCCCTTTCGTTCAATATACCTACTGCAACATATATCATAGAATCCGTCAGGTGTCAAGATTACTGCCCTATCACATCTTTCATCTGTTCTGTAACCGGACTGTAGCCATCTCCTCCCAGAAGTCCGTTGTACACCGTATCATACAGTGCCAGTGATACCAGCACCGCTGCCAAACCAATCAGACATTTCATCCAAAATTTCATCTCCGGCCTCCTTGTATTCCAAAAACGGGATACCTGCATCCTTGCCAGATATCCCGTTCTTATACTGTAAACAGCTCAGCGTTTTCCATATCCGGTAACGCCTGCGGCCTGTTTCCAGAAATCCAGTTTTGTTTCATACAGCTGGTTCAGCCAGTCCACGCCAAGGGCGATGCCCTCCGCGTTAAAGCTGAACCGTACCCGCTCCTTTTTTTCTTCAGCAGTGGCGTCATAGCCGTATGGTTCCGGCCAGGCGGACACGGACAGGCACACAGCGCCTTCCTCGTCCTCCGCCTTCTGCATGCAGAAGCGCATCCCTTTATAGCTGCCGGTGTAGTCGGTTTTCTTTAAGTAGTTTACCGGCATGAACTCATTTAATTCCAGCAAAGCAATGCCCCTTTTCTACTTTTCATACTGGCTCAGTTCCACCAGTTTCAATACAACCGCATTGACGACATCATCTTCCACTGCCTGGGAGGTGTACAGAGTGTAGACCGTATCTCCCCAGGTCCACTCCGCAAGACGTCCCCCGCTCTCCGTGGTCTTGACCAGGGCTTCCAGCTTGCCTGTACCGTAGTCATACTCCAGGGTGGAGGGATTATCTTTAAAGCGCTCGAAAATTCCGGCGAAATCCTCGGCGGTATTGGAGGCTCTCCAGGTGTAGTTCACCTCATCCATGGTAAAGCGGATATCCGCCACCTCGCCGTTGATGGTATAATACTGAACGTCCGTGGCCTCCTCAGGGACTACCATGTGGATACCCAGCTTCTCGAAGGCATTTGCATCCTTGGCCTCCTCCATAGGGTTGGGGATACCTGCGGCTTCAGAAGTCTGGAGCGCCGCAGTGCTCTCTGTCTGAGCA
>URUZ01000540.1 GCA_900551225.1 uncultured Clostridium sp. | reverse complement strand
ATATGCGGCAGATTCACATATTATTTATATTTTCTAATATTTCTCTGTAGTGCCTGGTTGCCAGTTCGCTGGGCTGTCCCTTTTTGCAGAATTCCAGCTTTGCCAGCTTGGGTACCACCCGCTCCACCACGATCTGCCCGTTCTGCAGCTTGGACTCCAGGACAGCCAGAGCTTCCAGGAATCGTTTATCCTGCTTTGCCCGGTTGTAGAAGGACAGGACATAGACGTACTGAAACAGGTTGTAGTTGCGGAAGGGGTATTCCACCTGCATGAACAGCGTGCCTATGCCGTAATGGCAGGGGCCGATGGGTTTGCGGATCACCCAGTGCTCCAGCAGGAATTCCACCGCCCGGTCCAGGGCGGGTTCACGGTTCAGGTAATCGGTAAACCGGAAGGCGTCAAGGACAGTCAGCGTTGGAAACGGGTTGGAATATTCTGTCTCCGGGCCGCGTCCAAAGGAAAATTTATTGCAGCGCCAGCCTCCGTCCTGATACTGGATATCCAGAAGATGCTCCAAGGTCTTTTGGACTCTGGCATCCTGGGCGCAGCCCAGCCAGCACAGTGTCTGGACGGCCGTGGCTGTCTGGCAGGGGTAAATGCCGCCTGCGGGATACACTTTAAAACGTCCATCTTCCTTCCAGGCGCTGAATATCAGCTCCGCTGTTTCCCTTAACAGCGGGTCTGCAGGTTCCATCCCCAGCTCCAGCAGATAACGGACACAGTCCAAAGTTGAGAACGGGGAGCCTTTGATCAGACGCTTGTCCGTGGTGGTCCAGCAGTCTGCTCCGTTGTCGTGACGGTGGGAAAGGATCGCTTCTACATCTGTTTTATACTTAGCCTCAACTGCCATTTTATCCTCCAATTACGCCTCCCCAGCATTTACGAGGAGAATTCTTAATTATATTTGATCTTCCCATTATAGCAGATACTGGATGTGTTTTCCAGAAAAACGAAGCAGAGATGGATTTTCCACCTCTGCTTCGTTTCTATATCAGACATCTGTTATATTAGTAAATATTACTGTGCATCCTTCACTGCGGGGAGAATCACTTCCACCTCTGCGTGGGGACGTGGGATTACGTGTACGGATACCAGCTCTCCCACTCTCTGGGCTGCCGCTGCGCCTGCGTCGGTAGCTGCCTTTACTGCGCCTACGTCGCCTCTTACCATAACGGTAACCAGGCCGCCGCCCACGAATTCCTTGCCGATCAGTGTCACGTTGGCTGCCTTAACCATGGCGTCCGCCGCCTCGATGGAACCTACCAGTCCTTTTGTCTCGATCATTCCTAATGCATCATACTTCATTTGATTGTCCTCCTGATTTTTCTATGTTTTATTTTGAATTTATTTGATAATCTTTACCGTGGAGGAAGATCCCAGCCCCATGGCATTGGCTTCCTCTGTGTCAATGTGGCATTCCAGGCCGGACTGGCCGGTTACGCGCACGATTACATTTGCCAGAATACCGCCTCTTAAGCCTTCTACTTCCAGACTTACATTCTGACCGTCGTGGACGCCCAAACGCTCAGCATCCTGGGGCAGCATGTGGATGTGCCGCTGTGCAACCATCACGCCGTCCCTGGTCTGCACGGAGCCTGCCGGGCCGACAATGGTGATTCCCGGCGTCCCGTCCAGATCACCGGACAGTTTGGCGCTGGACTTGATCCCCAGCTTAAAGCAGTCTCCTGCCAGGATTTCCACCTGGGTTCTGGGACGCACCGGACCCAGAATCCTAACCTTCTCAATGGCGCCCTTGGGACCGCAGATTGTGACGGCCTCCTTGCAGGCGTACTGGCCGGGCTGGGACAGGTCCTTCATTTTCGTCAGTTCATACCCCTTGCCGAAGAGCCTCTCTAAATCTTCCTGGGACAGGTGCACATGGCGGTTTGACACCCCCACCGGAATCCGGTCATCCTGCCTGGACGGGGCAACACTGTCCTGGCCTTTTACAGCTTCAAGCAGAAGCTTCATAATGGCTTCATACTGATCCATGTCATTCCCCTTTCTTAAGCCTGCTGGCTCTTCATGGCAGTGATCAGTTCGCGTACCAGAGCTGCCAGCTTCTCATGATCTCCACCAGTCTGGGCCGCGTTCTTCGCTTCATAGGAAGCTGCAAATGCGGCCGGGCTCGCACTTCCACGGCAGGGGCCGCAGACTGACTGCTGCACCGGAACCGGGCGGGATGCCGGGGCTGTTCCGGCCGCATGGCCGGAATGGAATGTGGGATCATCCTCCATCAATGTGGTGCAGTCCTTTAAGCCGTAGGCAACCTTTTTGATGTTGATCAACTGCATTGGGCTTACATTTTCGGACACGGAGCTGCCTCCGCAGGTTCCGCAGCCCAGGGTAAATGCCACGTTGAGGCCTGTGCTGATGCCGGTTCCGCCCTGGCTTCCGCCGGTGTTGACCAGAATTCTGGAGGCGGGCTTGGCGGCGAATTTTAATACCATGCCACGGTCCTGGGTGTGAAGGCTCATGGTGTGTCCGATGCCGTTCTGCAGCAGGTCAATGCTGAGTTTGCAGGCTTCCTCCCAGTCCTTCACTGTGTAAAATGCAAGCACTGTGGTCAGTTTTTCATAGGAAAGGGGGTATCCCTCACCCACGCCGTCCTGCTCTCCGATCAGCACCCTGGTGCCCTCGGGGATGGCGATACCGGCTGCCTGGGCAATCACCTGGGGGGAGCGGCCCACGAATTTGGCGTTCATGCTGTGGCCGTTCTTGAACAGAAGGGCGCATACCTTTTTCAGTTCTTCCTTGTTCATAAAGTAACCGCCCTGGGCCTTTAATTCTGCCACCACCTGGTCGTGGTTGCACTCCTCGCAGATGATGGACTGCTCTGAAGCGCAGATGGTGCCGTAGTCAAAGGTTTTGCTGGCCATAATGGTCTTGACCGCCTGGCGCACGTCAGCGGTCCGCTCGATGTAGGCCGGGGAGTTGCCTGCGCCCACTCCGATGGCGGGTTTGCCCGCGCTGTAGGCAGCCTTCACCATGCCAGGGCCGCCGGTGGCAATGATCACGGACATTTCCCTACAGTGCATAAGTTCATTGGTGGCTCCCATGCTGGGCATGGACATGCAGCTGATGGTGCCC
>URUZ01000539.1 GCA_900551225.1 uncultured Clostridium sp. | reverse complement strand
AATAAAAGTTTTATTAATTCCTCTTATTCTATTACATTCATCTAATTCTAATGTTCGCTATATTACTTCCATTTGATATCTTATCACTAATCTTGGCCGGGGATTTTCTGTCACAAACCTTCTTGACAACAGGACAACAAAGTGTTATCCTCCATGTGGAGTACAAGTTGTTATCTACCCAGGAGGAATCATACATGCAGCAAATTTCAGATTATGAGTTAGAGCTGATGAAAATCATATGGGCAAAGGGAGGTACGGCCATGTATGCGGAGATTGCGGCTGCACTGGAGGCCAAGGGTACCCCCTGGACCAAAAACACGATCGTAACCCTTCTGTCGCGCCTGACAGCCAAGGGCTATCTGAATACCCATAAAACAGGTTTCCGCAATCAGTACACTGCTGCTGTCTCGGTGATGGACTATCAGGAGAATGAGACAATCTCCCTGCTGGATAAACTCTATGAGGGGAATGCAAAGGGCCTGGTGTCCATGCTTGTGCAAAAAGACCTGATATCACCCAAGGATTATGAGGAATTAAGAGAACACTGGGACGAAAGCGAAGTGCATAATGAATGAATCGTTAAAAATCATCCTATCCCTCTCCCTCTCAGGCGCCCTGCTGATCCTCATACTTTACCTGTTCCGACCGCTGTACAGGAAACGTCTGAGTAAACGGTGGCAATATTATATCTGGCTGGTTGTAATTGCCCGCCTGCTTCTCCCCTTTACACCGCAGACCAGCCTGATGGGGACGTTATTCCAGGAGATTGGAGCAAATGCAGAGACAGCAGAGATAGTCATCCCCCACAGCCTGGCTGGCCTCCACTCTTCCCAGAATCCCCCACACACAGATAGCAGCGGATTCGCCGATACATGGCCTGAACAGCCGAAGCAGGAACAGAGCGGACCGTATAGCTCCCTGTGGCAGAACCTGTGGCTTGGCTGGCTGGTAATCTCACTGATCCTGCTGATCCGCAAGATTACCATCTACCAGAGTTTTATGAAATATATCCGTGCCGGATGCACAGAGGTGGTGGATATTGGCCGTCTGGAACAGTTCGGAGGCATTATCGGCCAGTACAAAATCAAAGGCTGTGTGGAGCTATATACAAACAGCATGACAGCAACGCCCCTGCTGATTGGGTTCTTCCATCCCCGCGTTGTGCTCCCCGCCGGCGATTTACCTGCCTCTGATTTTCAATACACCGTACGCCATGAACTGATGCATTATAAGCGGGGTGATATGTTTTATAAATGGCTGCTGCAGTTTACGGTCTGCCTGCATTGGTTCAACCCCCTGGTTTACATCATGAGCCGGGAGATCAACCGTACCTGTGAGCTTTCCTGTGATGAAGCGGTTATAAGGGGATTGGATGCCCGGGGGCGGCGGGCATACGGCAGCACACTGTTGAATGCCCTGAAAACACAGGGATGTTATAAAGACGCCACCGCCTCTGTGGCCCTGAATGAGAATGGGGTATTATTAAAAGAAAGGCTGGATGCAATCATGAGTTTTCAGAAAAAACCGAAAGCAGCTTTCACCATTTCATTTATTTTAACTGTATTGCTGGTCTGCGCCGCCTCTGTCACCGGGGCATATGGCGCTGATTCCCACGCTCCCTCCCGCTATCCCGTTTTAAGCGGAGACGCTGAGTTCACGGACATTGACATCCAGGCCACCATTGGTAATTTAACACTAGAATACGGTGACCGGCTGCAGCTTAAGGTTGGCCAAGCCCTTGCCGGCCATGCCACATTTTCCTGCAAAAACGGAACGCTTATATACCGGGATGATTTAAAGGATCAGAATCTGGCTGATAACAACCGCAGCGGTAGTGATTATGATATCATCGTCACAATCCCGCGGGATCAGACTTTAAAGAAACTGACGGCTGATGTGGGGATTGGAGAGATGGATTTACAGCGGATCAAGGCCGGCCATGCCATACTCTCTGTTACCGGACCCATGAAACTCAACGGCTTTTCCTGTGATTCTCTTGACATTGACAGTGTATTAGCCGAGATAACAGCTGATGAGATCTCAGTATACAATGGACTCAGTCTCCGCTCTTATGGAAGCACTGCCGCTGTATCAGGGGATATCAGAGGCAATGTCCTGATTGACAGCGCAGGAATCAGCAATACCAGTATCACATTCAGCGGCACGGACCGGAAGGATTATTTCATTGAGAGCAAATGGGCACCTGAATCAGACGAGGCTGAACCCTGGAAGTCCATGCCCGGCTCAGCAAAACGTGGGTTTTCCGTGAACGGTGAAACCTATGATATTGATTATGGGGACACTGGCACTGAAGCCCCATATCAGTTGACCATCCTATACCGGGAACTCATGCCCCTAGATAACATTTCCATACTGTTTCAGAATTCCTTTTAGAAACCGCAAAAGACGTGCCATTGGCCAAGAGCCAAGACACGTCTTTTCTGCACTATCCTTCTTATCCTATATCAAAAATAACTTAACCCAGCACATTAACAATTTTTACCGGAGTCCGGTAATTCCAGGGGGACACTGTGATGCCTGTCCGCTCTGTGGATGCATGTACGATCTGGCCGTTGCCAATGTACATGGCCACATGGTTGATACGGCTTCCGCTGCCATAGAACAGCAGGTCTCCCGGCTGCATCTGATCCACGCTGACTGCGCTGCCCTGGGCAGCCTGTGATCCGGATGAACGGTTCATCCCAACGCCCGCGGCGTTCTGCAGCACGTATCTTGTAAAACCGGAACAATCCACGCCTGTGTTGGGGTCAGACCCGCCGTAACGGTAACGCCCTCCCACAAACTGCATGGCGTAATTCACCACCTGCTGGCGCTTGTAGCTGTTGGATGAGGTGAGCGCCTCCTCCTGAACCTCTGCCATCTGATCCTGCCCAACCTCTGCCACAGTGGCATTGCCGGATACCGGCATGAAACCTTCGGTGTCGAGAACACGGACGCGCATCCAGCCATCTCCCATATCCTCTAATACTTCGTATGTATCCCCAGCCTTTGCACTGACCAAAACCTCGTCGCTGTTTTCGCTTTTGTTGATGTTCACCTTGTCTGACGTTACCGTCGCCACATATGTAC
>URUZ01000538.1 GCA_900551225.1 uncultured Clostridium sp. | reverse complement strand
ACAGATATATATAATGAAGTAAAGACAAGGGGAAATAAGCGATGAAACTATTAGAGCAGCAAATACTTGGGCAGGTACTTGATCAGTGGGGGTTTGTGCTGAGAATCCTGGTGGCAGGGATTTTGGGGTCCTGCATTGGATTTGAGCGTAAGAACAGGAACAAGATGGCAGGTGTCCGCACCCATGCCATTGTGGCCCTTGGGGCAGCGCTTATGATGGTGGTGTCAAAATACGGATTTTCAGATATTGCCAATTATGATGCGTCCCGTGTTGCGGCACAGATTGTCAGCGGCGTGGGTTTCCTGGGTGCAGGCATCATTTTTGTGAGAAACAGCAGTTCGGTCAGCGGACTGACAACAGCGGCCGGTATCTGGGCCACAGCAGGAGTGGGAATGTGCATGGGTTCTGGCCTGTACTTTGTAGCAGCGGTCAGCGCTGTAATGATTGTTGTGATGCAGGTGATTTTTCATAAGGTTCACTTTTTATCCAGCGAAGCCTACGGCGTAACGGTTAAGCTGGTACTGAAAAACACGGATAACGCAGTGCGGGAGATAGAAGATTTTATCTTGAAGGAAAAAATTGAGATCAGGCAGAGCAAGATCAACAAGACGGATAAAGAAAAGACCAAATTGGAGATGGAACTGCTGTTTCCGGCGGGATATAATAATACATATTTTATCAACCGGCTGGCGGAAAAAGAGATTGTCATTTCGGTGAGTGGATGACGGCGGCTAATACCGCCGTCTTTCTGCGTCCGGGCCATTTGGGCCGTTCAGAACCTATTTTTCCAGCAGAGCATCCAGATCCATGGACATTTTCCCCAGATTCCGCTCCACAACCTCATATATAAACACATCATTTTTATCTTGTCCCAGGTCAGTGTCAGGGATCTTCTGCCATTCCACAAACATAGTATTTTCAAAGTACCGCATAATCACAGGGGCCATGGCCAGGGCGAAGGAGTCCCGGACCATCAGCACATTCCGGCTGTCGGGGGCGCCGTCCGCAGAGGCCCGGATCACGCCGCTGCCGTTCTCGTTATTCTCCAGCAGATCCCCATCCACGTCTTCCAGATAGCCATCGATTTCCGCCTCATATTCTTCCAGATACCTCATGGGCGTGTGGCCCAGATCCCCCAGGTCGCCCCGGGTCCCCAGGGTGAAGGCGACATCCAGGGTGCGGTAATCCGTCGCCTCCCCGCCCAGGGCCGTGATCAGTTCCTGAACGCCCATAAAACCGCCAAGGTTGTTCCAGTGGGTGTCCGTCTTGTAGTACAGCAGATTGTCCTGGCCCGCGGCATAAAGCTCTTCCAGGGGATAGACCACCTTGATGTCGGAGTTGGCCCGGATATAATTCACCAGCTCCCTGGCCTTGGAGGTATCTGTCACAGGGGCATAGTAGTCCGGCATATAGCGCCGGTACACCAGCTCCTTGTTGGGGGCAATGAAGAATACGAAATTGTCCTTATCCTTCACATATTTTTCCCGGACAGCCAGCAGGCGGTCCAGGATCATGTCCAGCTGGTCAGGGGTAAAGGGGCGGACTCCCAGGGTGTCGATCATACTCTCATTGCCGGTATAAAACAGCCAGTTGTCCCTGCCTATAATCACTTCGCTGTTGTCAATGCTATGGAAGAGCTCCATGTTAAATACCGCGTATGCATCGATAAATCCGTCCCGGAAAGGCGCGTGGTCATTGATCCAGTTCTCTGTCTGACTGGGGATATTGTTTAAGTTGGCCAGGGTCAGGGCGGGCAGCCCGGCCAGCTCCCGTTTCTCCGTGTTCCCTGAGGTCCCCTGACGGCCGGATACAAGGCCCAGCAGATTTGGAACCAGCAGAATGGCAAAAAAGCAAATGATCATACATTTTTTCTTCATGTTCCTCCTCCTTAGAATCTGAAATAGATAAACGGATTATATGTATTGTTCACCAGCAGTACCGTGCAGAAGCACAGCAGGCCAGCCATGATGAGGATGTCCGGCCAGCAGATGTGCTCTTCATCATATAGGTGGGCCTTCAGCCTTTTTAAGACAGCCTGGGCCGGGCCGCAGAAGAGCACGCCCACAGCGAACCAGAAGTAGATTCGGTTGTCTGCAAACATAGGCACTGTAAAGGGGCCGCCCTGGCCCAGGAACATCACCTTCAGCATTTCCCGGATCTGTCCCAGGCTCTCGATTCGAAACAGCATCCAGCCCACAATTACCACGGACATGGCGTAGAGATGGTTCAGGGCCTTAAAGGGGTTCTTCTCCAGCAGCCGGCCCAGAAAGAACCGCTCCGCCACAATGAACACCCCGTAATATGCGCCCCAGAGCACAAAGTTGATCCCGGCTCCATGCCACAGCCCTGTGACCAGGAACACGATAAACAGGTTCAGGTAGGTTCTGGCGCTGCCCTTCCGGTTGCCGCCCAGGGGAATATACAGATATTCCTTAAACCAGGTGGAGAGGGAGATGTGCCACCGTCTCCAGAACTCGCGGATGGACTGGGAGAGGTAGGGATAATTGAAGTTCTCCATGAAGTCAAAACCGAACATTTTCCCCAGGCCGATGGCCATATCGGAATAGCCGGAGAAATCATAGTAGATCTGAAGGGTGTACAGCAGGATCACAAACCAGGCCAGGCCGGTGCTCATCATCTCCTGGTTGGTTCCGGACAAGACATTGTCCACAACTGAGGCAAAGGTGTTGGCCAGAATTACCTTCTTGCCAAGACCATAGGTGAACCGCTTGATGCCGTAGGCCATCCGGTCCCCCGAGATGGTTCTGCGGGTGAGCTGGGCCTCGATCTCATGGTATTTTACGATGGGGCCGGCGATGAGCTGGGGAAAGAAACTGATGTAGAGGGCCAGGTTCCATGGATTTTTCTGAACCTTTATTTTGCCCCGGTATACATCCACCACATAGGACAGGGCCTGAAAGGTGTAGAATGAGATCCCGATGGGCAGCGCGATCTCGCGGGCGCCCACTGCCTGATGGCCAAGGACAGCATTTGCCAGGCCGGCAAAAAAGTTAAAATACTTATAGTATCCCAGGATTCCCAGATTGACCAGAAGGCACAGAGTGACCAGGGCCTGCCGGGCGCGCTTGGACTGGTAATGGCCGATCCATAT
>URUZ01000537.1 GCA_900551225.1 uncultured Clostridium sp. | reverse complement strand
GCCTGGTAATCCTTCTCCAGCATTTTCTCCACAATAGCGATATGCTCCACGATTCCCTCATGGACTCTCTCATCATTGCTTTTGTACACCCGGTTTCGGTGATCCATGCCTTCCACCATGCGCAGAACTTCCCGCAGATACTTGTTATCGCAGACCTGGTACAGGACCTCATGGAATTCCTCGTCCAGGCGGATCTGCTCCTGGGTATCCGCAGCCCCCTTGCACCGCTCATAATAATCTTCCAGAAACCGCAGGCTGATCCTGTCGGCATACAGCTTCAGAACCTGGGGCTCAATCACTGCCCTCGCATCAAATACCTCCGCGATGTCATCAATGGTGATTCCCCTCACAATAATACATTTCTTCGGAATGATTGTCACCAGATTCTCCTGCTCCAGCTTATTCAGCGCTTCCCTGATGGGCGTCCTGCTGGCACCTATCTCTTCAATCAGCTCAGACTCATTGAGCACGCTGCCCGGCGCAAACTCACAGTTTACAATCTTCTCCCTGATGATCTCATACGCCTTGTCCTTCAAATATTTCCCTGCCATACCTTCTCCTTTTGAACTTCCCGGTCTCTCCGAACAATTTTACAATTACATAACTGATGTATATATGTTGCATTAAAATATAGTATAACAGAACTTGAAGATTTTTCCAGCATAATTTTAAAGAGAAAAACAACGCAGACAAAAAGATACCGATAACGCTGACCCCTATCCATGGTAAACCGCCAATGATATGGATCAACGTATCAGTATCCTATAAAACATCCGGTGCAGCCGGCAGCCGCATACCTCCAAAACAAGCCGTGCCGGCTGTATGCCTCCCTGCCCTTACATATACTTCTTAAAAAATCCCGTACAAGCCTCTATCCGCTCCGCAACCCCTTCCACATGCTCGATCCCCGGAATAATCTCCAGTTCCACATAAATCCCATGCTCCTCGAAGTTCTTCTTTAAGCTCTTGATCCGCTCCAACCTGTTGGTCCCATAGGGCGAATCCCCGATAAACTTGGTATCCAGCTCTCCCACGATCATCTGCACCGGCACCCGCTTCACCGCCTCCAGATCCAGGTCCTTATCAAAATACTTCTTAAAATCCTTCACGCCCCAGTAATAGTCCTCCTCATCATTCAGGAAGGTGGGCCGCCCCGGCGCTCCGATGGCCGCTGCCGCCAGCCGCTCCGGATGTGAGAACAGGAACCGGTTGGTAAACTGCCCGCCGCCGGAGTGTCCGAACAGGTAGAACTTCTCTGTCTCCACACCCGGATACCGGTCGGCCATATCATCGATCATGGACAGCAGCGCCAGGTCATAACGGATTCCGTCGCAGGACAGCAATTTATAGCTGCTGAAGTCATCCCTGATCATCAGTCCCCCCGGGAATACCGGCGCCAGTACCGCCATATGGTTCTCATCCGCGAACTTCATGGCCGCGTCCAGATACCCCTCCACCCTGCAGCCGGTGCCGTGGATAATCACCATCAGCGGGTAAGGCTCGTCCTTATCATCAAAATAGTCATCCGGAATATGTACCCAGTAATGGAATCTGGGATCACTGGGACAATGCCACAGCATATTCAGATCCGCATCTCCAAACAGGTTTTTCCTCATCTCCGGTGTAAGATCCGCGTTTAACGCCCCATTCTCTGCCATATAATAACCCCTTTCTCATCTTATCAAACACACTCCCGGCCATCCTGCGCAGCCGCTACAGCCACATGGAGGCCAGCACAGACTGGATCACCAGAATCAGCGCGCCGCCCAGCCTGGACGAAATCTGTGCAAAGCTCATCATATTCATACGGTCTGCCATGGAGAGCACCAGAATATCGCCGTTTCCGCCGCCGTTGGCCATACACATACCAGCCGTAATGGCAGACTCCACGAAGTAAAACTTCACCAGCAGCCCCACAAATCCTGCGCCCAGGGCCGCGCCCAGAACCACCACAAATACCACGAATACATACTTGGGGGTCAGAACCGCCAGCAGCTCGCCAAGATCCATCATAGTCAGGCCTACGCCGCCCATGATGATGATTGTAAAATGATCCATCATAAAACGATACCACTTAACCGCGCCGAATTCAAGCCGTTCCGGTATCCAGCCCATGATTTTACACAGGGCCACAAAGGCGATGGTAAATGCGTAGGCGTGGATGCTGGGCAGCAGGATATTGGCGATGCGGCCAAAGATATAAAAACCGCAGGCCAGTCCCAGACCGGCCACCATATCCGTGGTGGTCATGGTGAAGCTGTACTCCTTGGCAGAGTCCTCCGGCCGGAAGCCCTCCATCAGCACGCCGTCTCCGGTGGTCTTAGGAACTATTTTCCCCAGATTGTTCAGCAGCAGCGCGAAGAGCATTGCAAACCAGTTGCCCAGCGTCACCATAGCCATCAGCCTGGAGTAGAAATCCGTCTTGTCCCCTCCGGTTGCCTGGGCATAGATCTCAGACATGGGCACCGCTCCGGCTCCGTTGCCGCCGCCCATAATGGGCGCTGCCACGAACATAATCGTCTCTTTAAAATCCATTCCCACCAGCACCCCGGCCAGGCCGCCCAGGCCGTAAGCCAGAAGCACGCCGCCGATTACCGGCACAAAGTACCGGGCGCCTGCCTGGATCAGCAGCTTTCTGTCCATTCCCAGAATGGAGCCGCATAGCAGCGCCGCAATGTAAAAGGCCAGGAAATTCGTATCATTCATAAAAGCGGAAGCCGGTTCCAGCATGTTGGCCGGCACCAGATTGAAATACACAAGGGTGGCTCCGGTTATGGATACAAAAGCCAGGCCAATGGTCTTGCGGATAATACCCACCTTGTTGGCGATAAAGGACAGCCAGTATCCCACCACCATACACCAGTTTTCCCAGAAATCCCGCTCCCAGCACAATCACCGAAACTGCGGCAAAGTATGGCAGCGGCAGACCAAATAGCTTTTCTTCCATAATTGAAGTTTTCTTGGTTTTTTCTTCCATAAGAACTTACCCCCTAATAGACTCATTATAGTATGAAGCTTATAAACGCTCACTGCTTACCGGTAAGTGTGCATAGGAAGATTGTACATTATAACCTTAAATACTTCAATATTAGAAGTTTTATTATCTATTTCCACTATTCATA
>URUZ01000536.1 GCA_900551225.1 uncultured Clostridium sp. | reverse complement strand
CCCACAGCGCCTCCACCCCGCCGCCCTACCCGTTCCAGGGCCTAGGCCAGGGGCGCATGGCTGTAGGTGATCTCCCCTTTCAGGAAATAGATCATCTGCCGCAGCTTCTCCAGCTGGCGGATACGGTTCTTCCATTGTGAGGCAAGCCATATCCCAATGCCCGGCGCGGAGACGAGTATCAGCATTGCTCCCATCCATTTTATCCACATATGCGGTCCCCCCGTCTCAGCGGCTGCAGGGGCGCCGGGTGGCCGGGCGGCCCCCCTGGGCTGTCGGGCACCTCTACCCGGCTCCGCTGCGCATTCTCAAGGCTGCCGGGCTGTTCCCCCAGGCTCCGCTGCGCATTCTCAAGGCGGCCGGGCTGTTCCCCCGGACTCCGCTGCCTCTCCCCTGCACCGCCCACCGGCCTTCCGGCGCTGTCCAGCACCTGCACAGTTCTCCCGCCTCCGCTCTCCTGGGACAGCAGAATATAGCGCTGAAATACGCCCTCGCTCACCAGGCGCCCCAGAACCGGCTTCCTCATAATGTCGTCAAGGCAGCTGCCGTGGACCGTGGCGGCCAGGGAACAGCCGCAGCTTCGTATGTAATCAATGGCTTCCACATCTTCCATGGAACCGATCTCATCCACAGCCACCACCTGCGGTGACATGCTGCGGACCAGCATCATCATTCCCTGGGCCTTGGGACAGCAGTCCAGCACATCGGTCCGCGGCCCCAGATCGTTCTGGGGCACCCCCTGATAACAGGCGCCCAGCTCCGACCGCTCATCCACCACCCCCACGGTCATTCCCGGAATCCCGGGCCTTCCCTCTGAGATCTGGCGTATCATGTCCCGCAGCAGGGTGGTCTTGCCGCAGAGGGGCGGCGAGATCACCAGGGTGCTCAGGAACCGGGCAGGCTGTCCATTTTCCGGCTGGCCGTAGAGGCGGTCCATGACCCCGTCGGCGCAGCCCATAACCTGATGGGCCACCCGCACATTGATAAAGGAGATGAACTTCATCAGACGGACGCCCTGGCGGTCGGCCAGGGTTCTGCCGGCCACGCCGATGCGGTGGCCGCCCTGTATGGTGATAAATCCCTGGCGCAGCTCTTCCTCCGCAGCGTACAGGGAATAGCTTCCCATGAATTCCACGGTTTCCCGAAGCTGTGCCTGGGTCACCAGATACGGTTCCCCGGCCCGGCCCGGCTCCAGAAGCCGCCCTGTGCCGCCCACCACATACTCTCTTCCGCCGCAGACCATAAACAGCGGCCGGCCCGCCCGCAGGCGGATCTCCTGGATCTCCTCAAACTCCGCGGGAACCTGTCCCAGCAGGCTGCGCAGGTCCCTTGGAAATATTTTCAGAATTTCGTCCTTCCGATTCATCGCGCTCACTCCTTTTACCTCAATATATGAGACAAGCAGGGTTTTATGACAACGGATTTAAATGGACGGTATTGACATTTTTTACAAATTCAGTTATACTTCCATATAGTTCATAAAGTAAACTATCTATCAGGAGAGGATCTGTAATGCCGGATGATGACTGGAGAAAGTCCATGAGCCAGGTGGAAGCTATCCGCCGGTTCAGCAGCCTGTACGTGAGAAAAAGCAGAAAGGGCGCAGCTGCCTCCGCCCAGGAGGTGGATGCATTGTTTCGCATCGGCCTGGCCGAAGAACCGCTGACGCCCTATCTTCTAAGCCAGAACATGGGTGTGAGCAAGACCATTGTCAGCCGCCTGGCGGAGAACCTGGCGTCCGTGGGATATGTGCAGAAGCATTTTAATGAGAAGGACCGGAGAAGCTACCGGCTGGTAATCACGGACAAAGGCAGGGAAGCCCTGGCGAATCTGTGCCGCGAATACCTGGCCCCCATTGTAGAGCTGAAGCAGAAGCTGGGCAGAGAATCCTTTGATGAGCTGATGCGGTGCATCGAAACTGCTAACCGCGGAGATGAAACAGAATAATTGTGAGGAGGAATTTATTTGAGTATTTATCAGGCGCTGCAGTTAAATGCAGCCGGCTCCAAGGCGCTGATCAAAAACGCCAGGGACAAACAGGAGAAAAGGAAATGGCTCCTGGTATATTTATTGAAAAACTTTCTGACCGTGGCTTTCTGCATGGTCTTTGTCACTGCCTTCACCGCGGCCTTTGGCCCGGAAAACAGCATCGCCGGGGTGGTGGTCCTGCTGGCTGTCATGGTGCTGCGCTTCGCGGATTTCGGCATCCAGGCCAGCCACGGAATCGCTGTGGTCTTTCTGACCTTTGCCATACTGGCTGTCGGCCCTTATGCGGCGGCCCGCGCAGGCCTGGCCGGCGCATTTCTCATCAACTCACTGTGTATCCTGGGGCTGCTGGTCTTAAACTGCCACAATGTCATGATGAGTAACCACGCTACCTTTGTGCTGGGCTATCTCCTGCTGCTGGGCTATGATGTCAGCGGCCATGCTTATGTGGCCCGGGTGATTTCCCTTTTTGTGGGAGCTGTCATGTGCGCCGCCATTTTCTATAAAAACCACAGGCATATCTCCTACAAGCGCGCCTTTGGCCATCTGTTCCGGGAATTCGATCTGGGCACCAGCCGCACACAGTGGTATCTGCGGCTGTCCCTGGGCGTCTCCTCGTCCCTGCTGGCCGCCGGCCTGCTGCACCTGCCCCGGCCCATGTGGGTGGGGGTGTCCGCCATGAGCGTGCTGCTGCCCTTCACCCAGGACCTGGTCTACCGCCTGAAACGCAGGCTTCCCTTCGGGGCCGTGGGCTGCGGCGTGTTCGCTGCCCTGTACATGGCGCTGCCGGAGAGCATGGGGCCTTTTATCGGGATTCTTGGAGGCATCGGCGTGGGTTTTTCCGCCACCTACTCCTGGCAGACCATTTTCAACACCTTCGGCGCATTGGCCGTGGCCGTGGGACTGCTGGGCTTCAAGGGCGCAATCCTCCACCGGATTCTGGCTCTGGCCCTGGGTTCTGTCTATGGGGCAGGCTTCCACTGGGTGATGAACCGGGTTGTACAGCACATTTCACTGCCGGGCGGGGTTGGCAATATAGAAAAAGAGGCGTGACTATGCCTCTTTTCCAAACCGCTTTCTCATCATGGGCTTGATGCCGCCCGCCTCCAGAATCATCATGGCCTGGTCTCCCAGCCGGTCACAGGGGTA